>PYEQ01000785.1 GCA_003017785.1 filamentous cyanobacterium CCP5
GTGATGGGCGATGTCGATGCCGCTATCGATCTAATGCTGAAGCTAAAGTCCCTGGATCTGAAGCTGGCCATTGATGACTTTGGTACCGGCTACTCCTCTCTTAGCTACTTGCACCGCTTTCCAATGGATACGCTGAAGGTGGACAAATCCTTTGTGGGCCGCCTGGAGAAAAGCAATGAAGACCGGGCCATCATCAACACCATTTTGACCCTGGGGCAAAAGCTGGGGATGGAAGTGGTGGCAGAGGGGGTAGAAACCGCCACCCAAGTGTCTATTCTGCGGCAGGAGGGGTGCGACTATGGCCAGGGCTATTTCTTCGCCAAACCGCTGCCTGCCGCTAGTGCTCTAGAACTACTCCAGCAGCATCAGCCGTTGGGATGTTGAGTCTGGGCGGGCGATCGCTGAGGGGCGTATCCCATAGCTAACCGCTGCTGTGAGCCTGCCTTACCAGAGGCCGTGTTAGGGATCTGGCACAATCCTTGATCCTGCCCATTAACTTCCATTCTCACCTGGTCTACAATGATCCCAATAGCAACCACGAATGTTCTCGAACTCCCTTCAAACGTTAAAGTTATCTGGAGTGTTCCCAAGACAATCCAGATGGTTAGTTAAACTCTTTTTGATATAGTCAATGTCAATGTCTGTTGGCGAAGCTACCTTTAGAGCAGCTGTACTTGAGTCTGAACTGCCTGTGCTAGTTCATTTTTGGGCTCCTTGGTGTGGGCTCTGCAAAATGATCACTCCGGTTCTACAGAGCTTTCAAAGCGAATGGAAAGATCACGTGCGGCTGATCGATATCAATGCCGATGAAAACCTGCGGTTGGCCAATACCTACCGCCTCTCCAACCTGCCCACCCTGCTGCTGTTTGACCAGGGTGAGGTTTATCAGCGAATCGAGTCCTTTCGCGGTAAAGATGACCTGCGGCTGGCGCTAGACGCCTTCATGCGAAACCGAGAGCTTATTTACGATATCCCTCGACTAGTGCGCATTTACCCCTAGAGGTTTATATAACGGTGGTCAGTTCACTTAGAGCATCGGTTAATCGCCATTGCCGAAAACTCGGGCGGCGAACTAGCGTATAGCCATCGTCCGAGAAACTCAGGAACGTCCTAACTCTCCTGGCGATGGCATACACCCACCCTGGTCAAACAGCTGTCATGGCGAAGACGGCAGCTAAGCGGCGACGACATCTTCCCTGCAATAGAGCGCTAGAGCGAGACTGGAGGACACAGGTAGGCTTCTAGCAGCAGGTCATTCCCTAGGGTCCGCCAGGTAGTACGCTCAAGGGTCAGAGCCTGGTCCATACGCTCAATGCCCAGGTCGCCAACCGGGCCGGGAGCATTGGTGCCACCGACGAGCTTGGGCGCTACAAATGCCCATAGCTTGTCAATAACGCCATCCTTGATGGCCTCAGCCGCCAGCAGTCCTCCGCACTCCCACAGCACGGCGGCGCAACCCCGTTGATAAAGCTGTTCGGTGACGAGTCTGGGAGTCAACGCAGGCAGCACGACCACGTCTACCCCTTGAGCTGACAGCAGCTGCTGTCGCTCTGGGTCAGCCTCAGAGGTGGTAAAAACTACGGTTGTGGCATCTTTGGTCTGCCACAGGTTGGCTGAGGATGGAAGATCGAGGCGGCGACTCATCACGACCCGCAGCGGGTTGCGGGAACTGTAGCCGTGGCTGGTCAGCCGGGGGTTGTCACAACGAACGGTGTTGCCACCAACGACTACAGCATCGCAGGTGGCGCGCAGCTGATGAACAGCAGCCCGAGCCACTGGACCCGTGACCCAGGCACTGTGGCCGCTGGTAGCCGCGATTTTGCCGTCCAGGGTCATGGCGTATTTCAGCAGCCCGAGGGGGCGCTGGTGAGTAACTCGCTGCACAAATGCTTCATTCAGGCGCTGGCAGGTGGCTTCTTCTACCCCAACCTCTACCTCAATACCAGCCTGGCGTAAGCGCTCAATGCCCGACCCTGAAACCCTGGGGTCAGGATCAACCATGCCCACTACCACTTGGCTGACGCCAGCCCGAATTACCGCTTCGGTACAGGGAGGGGTGCGTCCGGTGTGGTTACAGGGTTCTAGGTTGACGTAGAGGGTTGCCCCGCTGGCGCGATCGCCCGCCTGGGCCAGGGCAAATACCTCGGCATGGGGCTGCCCAGCCCCTGGGTGAAAGCCTTCGCCAACCACAATGCCTGCCTTTAGTACCACGCAGCCAACCATCGGGTTTGGAGCCGTTTGACCAGCCGCCAGGCCAGCCAGTTCTAAACAGCGATGCATCCAGCGGGTATGGTCGTTTGGGGAGAAAACGTCTGGGGAGGGCGAGGCTTGGGGAGCACCCAGGGGGCTAGGA
>PYEQ01000786.1 GCA_003017785.1 filamentous cyanobacterium CCP5
GGCCGAGGCCGCCCTGCTGCGAATTTACATCCACGGGGCCGACTACCGCGACACCGTTTTGCAGGCCCTAGAAGATCGCGATCTCCAATTCAGCTATTCCCACCATCGGGCCCTGTGGCGGCAGCTCCAGCAGTGGCAGGATACAGATGCTATCACTGACCTAGCTGCTCAGCTGCGGGCGATCGCAGCTGAATCTACCAGTCCTATCAGTCAGCTCCAACACTTGCTGGTGCTCGATGAGAAGACCCGCCGCGACATTCTCCGAGCTCCTCTGGTGGTGCGAGCCGCTTCCGCCTGCATTGAGAAAAACCTGTGTGAAAAGCGCTATCGCCATTTCTTACAGCTCTGGAGCGAAAGCGATGGGAAAAATCCCGATCAGCAGGCCTATTATCAAAAGCTCGTCTACGCCGAAAAACATCGGATTGCTGATTTAGAGAAAGAGCGCCAGGTTAGCTTTGAAGATCTGGCAACGATGCCCTGGGTTGGCGAATTTTACGATGCAATTGACTAGCCTCAGGGGGCAGTGGCCCCATTCAAGCCGGAAGCAGGCATAATAAAAGCAGCTTGGACGCGCTATCGCGGGATGTAGGCCTGAAACGCCAGCAGCAAAGGCTGCGTTTTATGTAATCCTCCCTTCCCACGACGATGACCCTCCGTGATTTGCTTAATTCAGGTATTCGTCAGGCTCAGCTGGGCTATCTCAGCGATGCGATCGCCCTGTTTGATCAGGTAATCCAGCAAGATTCAACCTGTGCCAAGGCTTTCTATAACCGCGGTTGCGCCTATCGCGATCAGGAACGGCGGGAGCTGGCCATTGATGACTTTTCGCAGACCCTGCGGCTGGACGATCAGTTCATCAATGCCTACATCAACCGGGGTAGTCTCTACCGCGAACTCGGCCTCTACACAGAGTCTCTGGCGGATCTCAATCAGGCTATCCGGCTTCAGCCCGACTCCCTCAAAGCCTTTGGCAATCGGGGGCGGGTGCACCTCGATTTAGAAGATTACGGTCAGGCGATCGCTGATTTTACCCACGTACTCGATCACAATCCTCGCTTCCCCAAGCTTTACCTCTGGCGGGGACTGGCCCACTTAAAGCAGGGGGCCCTGAGTGCCTTGGCAGAACACCGATGGACAGCTTACCGGCAGGCGATCGCTGATATTTCTCGGGCTCTAGAGCGCAAACCCCATTGGGCAGAAGGCTACAACTACCGGGCCGTAGCGTATTTTCAGCTGGGTAACTACTATCAGGCCACCCTCGATCTAAACCGGGCGATTACTGAGCAGGCCGACCTGGCGGAGGCCTACATCAACCGGGGCATGCTGCGCCACGAGCTCGGGGACTACGCTGGCGCCATCGAAGACTACACTACCGTGTTGGATCTGGATCCTTCTCTGCAAGAGCAAACCTACAATCAGACCCTAGTGGGAATGGCCCTGGCCAGTCCGGATCATGGCTTAGATGATGACACGCCGCTACATTTGCGGTTCCGCCTAGCCGATCTCTATACCCATCGAGGCATCCTCAGGGCTCAGGTGGATGACACCGAGGGGGCCCTTGCAGACTTCTCCCTGGCCCTGAGGTTCAACAACGCGTGTGATCGCATCTACGCTCACCGCGGTCGGGTTCTCAATCACCTCGGACAGCATGCCGATGCCCTCGGCGACTTTGAACGAGCGCTAGTCATTCAACCCAGGGCCCTGACCTTCTGCGATCGCGGCTTTGCCCTCTACCACCTGGGAGAACTGGAGCTGGCTATCGAGGATTTTGATCAGGCTCTACAGCTCAATCCCTATCTGGCGGAGGCCTATGTGGGTAGGGGCCGGGCCAGTCTAGCCCTCGGCCAAGATGCAGATGGAGCCATGCTTGATTTTCGCCGCGCCCTGGACCTGACTTGGGAAACCAGCCAGCGTCGGTCGCGGCTACCGTGACGAATCTGGGAAATCGTCCTCCGGCCAGACTTCGGTCGGGTCCACATCAATGGTGCGGCGGGGCTGGTGGCGATCTGCCCGGGTGTCAGATCGACGGGAAGCACCGGACAGGTCTTCGCTCCAGTCGGTGACGGTTTCCCGCAGCTGGTGGCGGACCCGTCGGGACTGTTTCCGGAAGCGATTCATCACCTGGCCAAACTGATCTTTGGCCTGCTCTGCTAAATGCTGCGACTGCTCTTGCCACTGCTGTGGTAGCGCCTGGGGTTCGAAGGGCAGGGGTGCTCTGGGGTCGGACTTTGGCCAGCGTTCTTGAATCTGCTCCCGCAGCCGATCCTGGGCCTGATGGGCCCACTGCCGGGTCTTAGTCTGGAGATCCTCAGGAACCCCTGCCATGGGCTGGGGCGGTGCAGTCTCTGGGG
>PYEQ01000787.1 GCA_003017785.1 filamentous cyanobacterium CCP5
GTTCTGGAAAAGAATGGGCAATCCGTAAGCCAATCAGTTCTAATAGCTCAGTTTTTCCCCAGCGAATCACCTCCACATCTTCCCGAATTTTTTGGGCGTCTTCGTAAATCTGGGGAATATTGTCGAAGAGCTCCTGGCGAATGGAAATATACACCTGCAGGTTAGGGCTAATTAAGTTGATTTTTTGAGCTGCCTGAAACAAGCCGGCCAGGAAATATTTGGCATCTTCTGAGTTGTCCCAGCCCTTATCAAGCTCGTCAACAAATAATCGAATTCGGGTCCGCTTGAGGACTGATTTTAGGCTGGGAATCAGGTCTTTGATTTCTTCAAGGCTGTATAGAGCCTGTAGCTCCCTGGATTTTTGGAAGCTCTCAAAGCTGCCGAGCTTAATTTCTTCTAGCCGCTTCAGGTAGCCAAACAGGATGCCCACGGTGTTGAGATCCTGCTGGCGCAGATTATTCTCGACGTAGCTAAAGATATCTTTTTGGGGACCCAGGACGAGTCCTCGTTTTTGCTCGACAATTTTTTTGAAGATCAGGTTATAGAGCAGGTATTGCCATGCCACTGAATAAGAGCTTTGCTTGCCCCAGGATCCTTCCTCTTCGCTGCGGAGGAACTGGGACAGCATTTCGTAGGAATATTCCTCGGGGGAAAGCTCCAGCACCAGATGGCCCTTGCGGCCCTCCATGGCCGCCATGTATTTGAAGATGGCGCTTTTCCCGGCCCCCCGATTACCCACCAGAATGGTTTTGCCGCCATCAAAAAACTTGTGATAGGTCGAGTTTTGATAGAAGTAATCGGATAGGCCAATGGCAATGTCCCGCTCTGCCGAATCAGAGCCGAGGTTGAGCTGTCGAATATCCGGAGGCATAGCAGCGGCGGCAGGCACATCTCCCCATAGTTTAAGTCCCGCCGCTGCCCTGGGATAGGATTAGCTCCATGAACGTTTGCGGAGAGTCGCTATGCCTCACCCCTTTGCCATTGACCGACCAGCCCTGTCCCTGGCTCCGACAATGCTGCGTCGAGTTCATCACATCGCTTTGAACGTCAAAGACCTGGATGCTTCTCGTCAGTTTTATGGGGGGATTTTGGGTCTTCATGAACTAATCGGGGAGGAGGTGCCGAGCACGTTAAAACAGCTAGTGGCAGAGGGCAAGGTGGCTAATTTCATCACCCCCGACGGCACCGTGCTGGATTTGTTTTACACTCCCGATTTGGAGCCGCCTAGCGCTGACCCTGAACAGGGCTTTACTCGCGCTAATCATCTGGCCTTTGACATTGATCCAGCATTATTTGATCAGGCGGTGGCGGTGCTGAGATCGCACCCCATCCGGATTGATCACGGTCCCGTTACCCGTCCTACCGGGCGGGGGATTTATTTTTACGATCCGGATGGGTTTTTGCTGGAGGTGCGCTGTGATCCGGCCTAGGAAACGGGAGTAAAAACGTAGCCTGCTCCCCATCACCGCTAAATCCTCCAGGCTGGTTCAGCCAATATCGCCTACTCCGTACCTCTGTGGTTTATCGCCCCCTCCCCTATGCCCCTAAACCAGAACCAAATGCCTCTTTTAGCGGCGATCGCGGCGAGTGCGATTCGGGATCACGCCCCCTTTTATGCGCCGGGGCATAAGCAGGGACGGGGAGCGGCGGCGAGGTTAAAGGATCTCTGGGGAGAAGCCGTCTTTCGAGCAGATCTGCCGGAACTGCCAGAACTGGATAACTTGTTTGCCCCGGAGGGACCCATTCTAGAAGCCCAGGAGCTGGCGGCGGCGGCGTTTGGGGCGGAGCAGACCTGGTTTTTAGCCAACGGATCGAGCGGCGGCCTTGAGGCAGCGATACTGGCGGTGTGCGCCCCAGGGGACGAAATCATTGTGCCGCGCAATGCTCACCAGTCAGTGATTTCGGGGCTGATTTTGGCGGGGGCTAAGCCGGTGTTTGTGATGCCGGAGTATGACCCCGATTGGGATTTGGTGCTGGGGGTGCCGCCTGAGGCCGTCGCCGCCGCCCTAGCCAACCATCCCCAGGCCAAAGCTGTCCTGCTAGTGTCGCCCACCTATCACGGGATTTGTTCAGATGTGGGGGCGATCGCGGCCTTAGCCCACGCCCGCGACATTCCTCTACTCATTGACGAAGCCCACGGGCCCCATTTTGGCTTTCACCCCGATCTGCCTCCATCGGCCATGGCGTCTGGGGCTGATCTGAGTGTTCAATCGACTCACAAGGTCTTAGGTGCTCTCCCCCAGGCCTCCATGCTCCACATGCAGGGGCCCCGCCTTGATCGCCAGCGCCTCAGCCGCGCCCTGCAGCTGACCCAGTCCACCAGCCCTAGCTACCTGCTGCTAGCCTC
>PYEQ01000788.1 GCA_003017785.1 filamentous cyanobacterium CCP5
CGCCATTCTCATGGGCCTCAACCTGCTGGGGGCCCTGCCCATTTCCCTGCCCAGCTTCAATGGCCCCGCCCCCGCCGACCTCAACCTGCCCGAAGGTCTCAAAGCCTACGTCCTCGGCCTCACATTCGGCATCGTTGCCTCCCCCTGTAGCACCCCCGTCCTCGCCACCCTCCTGGCCTGGATCTCCAGCCGCCAGGACCCCGTCCTCGGCGGTGCCCTGCTGCTGGCCTACGCGATCGGCTACGTCCTACCTCTGGTAATCGCCGGTACCTTCACCGCCTTCATCAAACGCCTCCTCGCCGTCCGCCAATGGTCCAGCTGGATCACCCCCGCCAGCGGCGCCCTGCTGCTGGGGTTTGGCGTGTTTTCACTACTAACCCGGTTTTGGCCAGGCAGCCTGCCTGTGAATACTCAGTTCTGAATACTCAGGTTTGAATGGTGAGTCCTTGATGGCCAGGTCCCATTCGAAACCCAAAACTAACAACTAAAAACCCAAACCCAATGCCCAATCCCCTCCGCCACTACTTCCAAAAAGATCTCCTGCCCCTGCTGGCCGACTTGCGACTGGCGATCGCCCTGCTGCTGGCGATCGCGGTTTTCAGCATCTCCGGCACGGTGATCGAACAGGGGGAATCCCTGGGGTTCTACCAGGCCAACTACCCGGAAGATCCAGCTCTGTTTGGGTTTTTGAGCTGGAAGGTGATTTTGATTGCGGGGCTGGATCACGTCTATCGCACCTGGTGGTTTCTGGCCCTGCTGATTTTGTTTGGGGCCAGCCTCACCGCCTGTACCTTTACCCGCCAGTTCCCGGCATTGGGGGCGGCCCGCAAGTGGAAGTACTACCAGCAACCCCGGCAATTTCAAAAGCTGAGCCTGAGTGCGGAGGTGCCAAACCAGAGTTTGGCCACGGCAGAAGCGTTGTTGAAAGCGAAGCGCTACAGGCTGTTTCGCACCGACGACGCCCTCTACGCCCGCAAAGGGATTGCTGGACGCATTGGCCCCATCGTCGTCCACGCCAGCATGCTGATCATTCTCGCCGGGGCAATTTGGGG
The DNA here is from genome assembly GCA_003017785.1 of filamentous cyanobacterium CCP5. Classification (GTDB taxonomy): domain Bacteria; phylum Cyanobacteriota; class Cyanobacteriia; order Phormidesmidales; family Phormidesmidaceae; genus CCP5. The sequence continues at coordinate 1,053 of PYEQ01000788.1, forward strand.
GGCGATGACCGGCTTCTTCGCCCAGGAGATGGTGCCCAGCGGCCAGGTGTTTGCGGTGCGCAATATCTTCGATGCCGGTCCCTGGGCAGAGGCCCAGATCCCCAAAGACTGGGTGGTCCGGGTGAACCGCTTCTGGATCGACTACACCCCAGAGGGCACCATCGACCAGTTCTATTCCGACCTGACGGTGCTGGATGCGGCAGGCAACGAGGTCAAGCAGAAAACCATCCATGTCAACGAACCCCTGAAGTACCGGGGCGTGACCCTCTATCAGGCGGACTGGGGGATTGCGGCGGTGCGGGTGAAACTCAACAACAGTCCGGTGCTGGAAATTCCCATGCGTAAGCTAGAACCACCGGAGGGGGGGCAGTTTTGGGGAACCTGGATGCCCCTGAAGCCCGACATGAGCGAGGGAGTCACCCTGATTGCCCAGGACTTGCAGGGAACGGTGCTGATCTACGACCAGGAGGGCAACCTGACGGCGACGGTGCGGCAGGGCCGAGCGGTGGATATCAACAACCTTACCCTTTCTCTGGTGGAGGTGGTAGGCAGCACCGGGCTGCAGATCAAAGCCGATCCGGGGATTCCGCTGGTGTATACCGGCTTCGGCCTGCTGATGATTGGGGTGGTGATGAGCTATGTATCTCACTCCCAGGTGTGGGCGCTCCAGCAGGAGAACACCCTTTATCTAGGAGGGCGCACCAACCGCGCCCAGGTGGTTTTCGAGCGCGAACTCCTGGAGATTTTGGGCCAGCTAGAAGCAGACAGCGCTCCTCAACCCGAGGCCGATTCGATCCCGACTCTGGCCTAGGTCTCCCGCTGATGGTCGATGCTAGTGTCGGTGTCATCGACCAAACTATTGTTTATGCAAGAAAAAATAAGCCAGGAAAACTCTGGCCAGGTAGGCGCCGATCGCGATACGTCTTCGCTAGCCCCGGTCGCTCTGTCCCAATCCTCGGTGATGCAGCAGGGCTCTCGGCTGTTCCTCTCCCTGGTGGTATTCTCTAATGTTTGGGTGTCGGGGGCGATCGCCTCCCTGGTTCTCTTTGTCCAGATCACCCTGGATCTGCCCCTGGACTGGCGACCGGGGGCGTTCATTTTCGCGGCGGCGTTGATTCCCTACAACCTGGATCGGGTGATTGATACGGTTGTCCAAAAAATTCCCGATCGGCAAGCCCAGAACTATTTTCGCCAGTCTGGACCGCCTTTGATTCTGGCGGCAGCTAGCCTGACCGTCGGGATTTTGCTGTATCAGGCCAACAGCGATGTCCGCATGGCTAGCCTGGTCGGG
>PYEQ01000789.1 GCA_003017785.1 filamentous cyanobacterium CCP5
CGCCTGGGCCGCATCGCTGTGAAAGAACACCTGGCGATCGCGGCAGCGCGCCCCAATCTCAGCCAGGGGCTGCAGCACGCCAATCTCGTTGTTGGCCGCCATCACCGACACCAGCACCGTGTCGTCCCGGAAGGCTTTCTCCAGAGCATTCAGGGAAATCAGTCCGTCGGGCTGCACTGGCAGGTAGGTGACGGTGAAGCCCAGGGATTCCAGATACTGGCAGGGATCTAAGACGGCGCTGTGCTCCGTCTGTACTGTAATCATGTGCTGGCCCTGGCCAAAATAGGCTTCAGCCACCCCTTTGATCGCCAGGTTGTTAGCCTCCGTCGCGCCGCTGGTGAAGATAATTTCTTCGGGTGTAGCGTTAATCGCGGTAGCCAGGGTTTGGCGGGCCTTCTTGACGGCGGCTTCGGCCTCCCAGCCATAGGCATGGGTGATACTGGAGGGGTTGCCAAAGTGCTCGGTGAAGAAGGGCACCATTGCCTCCACCACCCGAGGATCGACCGGCGTGGTGGCGTGGCAGTCGAGATAGATCGGACGATGCAACCTTGAATACCCCCAGCCATATCATCATCAATCTAGCAATTCTGCGGCGTCCCCTGAAGGAAGCTACCTGGCCGGTGATCTGGGGAGCGATCGCCCCTGATTTCGCCATGTTCGTATTCTTCGCCTGGGCCAGAGGCGTGCAGCGGCTCGGCCATCGGGAGATCTGGCACGAACTCTACCACGAACCTTTCTGGCAGAACATTTTTGCCGTGGGCAACTCGATTCCCCTGGGGCTGGTGGGGCTGGGGCTGAGCTATCGGTTTAAGCAGGTATGGGGCATGGGGTTTTTCGCCAGTATGCTGCTGCACCATCTGGAGGATTTACCTCTCCACAACGAAGACGCCCACCGCCATTTCTGGCCCCTGAGCGACGGGCGGATTTTCAGCCCGATTTCCTACTGGGATGCCCGCAGCTATGGCTGGCTGGGAAGCGGCCTCGAACTGGTGCTGGTGCTGGCAGCAAGTGGATATTTGTGGTGGCAGGTGAGATCTCGCATTGGCCGGGGATTAATGATTTTGTTCTGCCTGCTGTACCTGTGGGAATACCTGGAATCCTACGTGCTGCGGTTTTAAATTGACCTCGGTTGGGGCACTGGGCGCAGCCAAGCCAGAGACTTTACGGCGTTTGCCCTTTTCAGGCATTGACCTGACAACCATGGCTGCAACCTATGGGGAAAATGGCGATCGCCTAGATTTTGCACTGGCAAACGCCGTTTGCCCCTACGGGGGCGGGGGCTGGGTGGCCAGGTCGTCTAATTCGGCCTGCATGTGGTTGATTACCTTTTGGGCGCAGGCGTTTACATAGTCCTCGTCTTTCAGGACATCTCGGCCATAGCGATCGAAGGTGACGGGGGCGCAGACGCGGGTGTGGATCGGCATCGGCAGCGGGATATTCGGAACTGGCCCGATCGCCAGTCCCCAGGGCAGGCCCAGATAAATCGGAAACACCTCCGGGTCAATGCCAAACAGCCAGGGGATTCCCTGTTCATGCATGAATTTTGCCTGTTCGTAGCAGTCATCAATGACCACCAGCGTATCGTGGGCTCCCCAGGAGACGAAGGGGACGATCGGTACCCCTTCCCGCAGGGCCAGCTTTACGAAACCCGTGCGTCCAGCGAAATGAATTTTCTGGCGATCGCGGTGGGGTCGAAAGGCATCCTGCCCGCCCCCCGGAAAGACCAGAACGCTGGCTCCAGCGCGAAACGCAGCGATCGCCATCTGAGGCCGGGCCTGAACCCCCCCGCAGCGAGCCGCCAGCTTGGCCATCGCCGGATAGACCTGCCAAACCTTAGGATGGGCTAGCCCATACACCGGCCGTTCTGGCCCAAACCGTCGCACCCAGTCATAGACAAACATCGGCAGGTCAGGGGTCGCCAGGCCGCCATTGTGGGAGCCCACCAGCAGCATTTTCTGGTCGAGAATGTGGTGCCAGCCGCTGGTCTGCACTCGAAAGTAATGGCGGTAGAATCCCTCAAACACCGGCATCAATGCCTGAATGAATGCAGGGTCGCGATCGCTAAGTGATCGCCCATCGTAGGTGGCTTCGAACTGAAAAAACGGCAGCAGCGCAGCAAGAATATCCAATTGTCTCGGTCAGAGTTGCGTAAAGCAGAATACCAGAAGCCCGCGTCCCTAACGGATAGGGCGGGCAGCTACATGGAGAGCGATCGCCTCCATTGGCGGTACGGCAACGGTAAACTGCCCCTGGGCATTGACGCGGATAGCATCGGCGGGGGCACAGTCTTCCCCGTCAGCGACCACATTACAGTATTGGCCAACCGGGAGC
>PYEQ01000790.1 GCA_003017785.1 filamentous cyanobacterium CCP5
AGCGTCGGGACCACCGAGAAAACCAGTGTGGCATAAACCACCGAAGTACTATTCCAACAATCATCCCAGCTCCAAAAATAAGAGTCCGGTGTACGATCGTTGCTGTTTCTATTTCCATCTTTCTCTCCATTAAAACGGAATCCTGACCACATCCTTGTGGAACAAAGACCCCGACTGTTTTCCTTCACCTCCATGCGAAGAAACTTCTTTTGAAACCAAAACGTGAACCAGTTGGGTGAGTTCCTCAGGAGAAACCCTGGGAATTGCCGAGAGGAATATCTAATCGGAAACAAGGCAAGTGATGCTTTTTGGAAACGGATTCCTCTCAAATGATGCAATCGATAGCGAGGCAAAAATAAGCATCACGGAAATGTATTTATTCTAGCAGCGAGCGTTAGGATCGGGGGGAATTGCCACAACGTTTTGTACATGCTTTCAATTGCAAAGATGGGGCGCAAAAGTAAGTACTACTATGTAAACCTCGCACAATCTTCCTACGAGGCATCGAGTGCGTTGCCTGGAGAACCCCCAGCAGTGTGGGGAGGCGACGGGGCGAGGCAACTGGGTCTAACCGGAGCAGTAAATCGGGCAGAGTTTTTTGCGTTGTTCGATGGGTTTTCGCCTGACGAGGATGAAACAAAGCTTGTTGAGAATGCTGGAGGTAAGCGGCGTGTGCCGGGGTGGGATCTGGTCTTCACACCGCCAAAGAGTGTTTCGATACTATGGGCCGTTGTGGATTCGGCCTACCGTGCTGCTGGAGAACGTCTCCACCACCGGGCGGTTGAAGCTGCGATCGCATACCTTGAAAGCCACTCACGGCTACTCACCCACGATGCGCCTCCGGCGGGGCTCGTGGTTGCCTATTTTGAGCATGGATCAAATAGAGCAGAGGAGCCAAACCTCCACACCCATGCGCTGGTGCTAAACGATGGAGTGACCAAAGACGGAGTGACCGGCCCAATCGACTCGCGGGTGCTCTATAGGCACAAGATGGCAGCAGGAGCTCTCTACCGTAGTGAGTTAGCGGCGCTCCTTCAGACAGAACTCGGTCTTGATCTGGTGCGTTGTAAGAGTTGGTTTGAGCTAGCGGGGTTTTCTCGCACCGAAGGGCGATACCAGACGCTTATGAACCTGTGGTCGAGCCGTCGTGCGGCAATTGAGGCAATGGCTCCGTCTACCGCTGCCGAGGCCCAGGCCGCTGCCTATATGACCCGCCAAAAGAAGGGCTATATCCCGCCACGGGATGAGCTATTTCAGGCATGGCAAGAGATCGCGGCCCAGCACGGATTAAGTGAGCGCAGAGCAAGGAGGTTTATTCTTCCTGAGGGGAGGGAGCAGAAGATTACCCTGTGGCAGCGGTTTCAAGAGTGGCGCACGCTCCGGGAGGCTAGGCGTATGGTGGTTCTCCACCAAAGTCACTTTAGCCGCCGCGACCTAGTCGTTGCGATCGCCGTAGCCGCCCAGGCCCGAGGATTAAACAGCGTCGATGTCTTACGGCTCACTGATACTTGCCTGAGACACCGGCAGGTGATGTCTATCGGGGTAGTTAAAGACGAAGAGCGCTTTACCTTCAAGCGGCTCTATCGTCTGGAGCAGTCGCTACTCTCCCAGGCCACCAAGTTGGCTATGACTCCTGGAATGCGCGTGTCGCACCGCCAAGTGGAACGAGCTGGAACAGGTGAGAAGCTGAGTCCGGAACAGCGGCGAGCCCTCCACACGTTAACGGAAGGAGGGAAACTCAAGGTGCTTAGTGGCATCTCCGGCACCGGGAAAACCCGCACGCTCATTGCAGCAGCCAAGGCATACCGGAATAGCGGCTACACCGTAATTGCGGTATCGCCATCGAGACAAGGAGCGGAGCACCTAAGGGAATCCGGGCTGGAATCACAGGGGGTACTATCAAAGCTGCTTTATGGAGAAGTGGAGCGAAGCATCACCCTGTACAAGTTGTTCCACGAAATTGATCGGGCACGAGAAGGGAGGCAACGCTATGGGAGTCGCGCCTATACAAAGGATCCACTCTCGCGAAAAACGGTGGTTATAGCCGATAAGGCGCAGGCACTGAGTGCCGCTCAAATGCTTCGGCTGGTAAAAGAGGTAAGCCGTGCTGGTGGGAAGCTCATTGTTAGCGGCGACGTCAAAGCCCCCCAAGCGTTTGAGCACAGTGGTGCCTTTAAAGCCCTGGCAAAAGAGATTTCATCCTCGGTTACCCTCACTGAAGTCAAGCGGCAGGAGACTTCTCCATCAAGAGATTTGGTGGAGGCTATTGGGGCTCGAAATACTAGGGGGGTAGCTCACCTGCTCCGAGACGAAAACATTCTTCGCC
>PYEQ01000791.1 GCA_003017785.1 filamentous cyanobacterium CCP5
GCTGGAACATCTGACCGACTTGTTCTCCTAGGACTTTTTTGAAAGGCACCTCGCTGGAAGCCACCACCGTTACCTCAAGCCCTTGCTGGCGAAGGCTGGAGGCCACTTCCATACCGATGAAGCCTGAGCCGATAATCACCGCCCGCTGGCTGTCCTTAGCAGTGGCGAGAATGTGCTGGGCGTCTGCCGTTCGCCGCAGGGTGAATACATTGGCCAAATCCATGCCGGGAATCGGCAGTTCCTGTACCTTGCCCCCGGTAGCGAGGAGCAGGGCATCGTAGGTGAGGGTTTCGCCGTCGCCATAGGTCACCTGCCGGGAGTCCAGGTTTAGCTGGTGGACAGCAACCCCGGTTTTGATTTCGATGCTGTGTTCTTGATAAAAGTCATCCGATCGCAGCAGGCTGGCTTCATCCACAGAATCGGACTGGAGATAATGTTTGCTCAGGGCCGTGCGATCGTAGGGTAGTTCACTATCGGCGCTGAGAATCACGATCCGGCCCTGATAGCCTTCTTTACGCAGGGACTCCGCCGCCGCGTTCCCCGCCGCCCCGCCGCCGACAATCACAAAGGTGCGATCGTCCTGGTCGGGAGCGTAGCTGGCCATCAGCGGCACCACCTGCGACCCGGCGTCGGACACCTCTACATAGACAGTGTCCCCTTCCACCTGCACCGGATAGCTGGCCAGATCGTTGCGTCCGGGGGGTTCCACTATGGATCCCGATTTCAGGCTAAAGCAGGCGTTGTGCCAGGGACACACCACGCGCCCCTGGCCGACTACCCCCTTTTCTAAAGGAGCCCCAAAGTGGGTGCAGTTGGGGGCGATCGCCCAAAAATCTCCGCCGTAGCGAGCAAGAAGAATTTTCTTGCCAGCGGCTTTGAAGGGTTTCATCTGGCCTTCGCGGAGATCGCTGACCTGACAAACGGCTGTTTTCTGGGGGCTCATGGTGCTTGCCTGTAAAATGTGCTGTCGCGAGACTTAAACCGCCTGGGGTTCGCGGCTACCGCTCTGGGCGAAGGCCTCGATCATCTGCTGATTGAAGGCGGGGATGTCGCCGGGATTACGGCTGGTCACCAGGCCGCTATCCACGACTACTTCCTGATCCACCCAGTCGGCACCGGCATTCCGCAGGTCGGTTTGTAGCGAAGGCCAGGAGGTGACTTTGCGCCCCTTCACGGCGTCTGCTTCCACCAAAGACCAGGGACCGTGGCAGATGGCCGCCACTGGCTTGCCCGCTTTGAAGAACGCCTTCACGAACTCAACCGCCTTAGAATTCATCCGCAGCTGATCGGGGTTGACCGTGCCGCCGGGCAGCAGCAGGGCGTCATAGTTATCGGGCTTGGCCCGGTCTAACTGGACATCGACGGAGAACATATCCGCCTTGTCATAGTGGTTCCACCCCTGCACCGAATCGGACTCGGGGGAGACGATATGTACCTGGGCGTTGGCTTCTAGCAGCGCCTCGCGGGGCTGGGTCATCTCGACCTGTTCAAAGCCGTTGGCCACGAGAATGGCCACTTTCTTTCCGTTTAAATTAGTAGGCATGGTGGGATTTAAATTCCTGCAAGTGTCTTGAAGCGAAATATTCAAACACCTTGCAGGATAAAAAAACTGAGTCTCAACAGCTTCTTTCAAAGGGGAGGTTTGCTTATACCCTGATCGGTTAGTCAAACGGTCCCGCTTGCCTTCAACATCCAGGCGTATGAGCCATGAACAGAACTACACCGGTTCACTATGGCTGAATGAAAATAGTCCAGTGGGATGTATCGAGTAATATCAGAGATGTTCCGATTTTCATTGTCGTAGCCCCAATGGCTCCTAAGACTCGGGAGGATCTACTTCCCCAATCCTTTCCTCAGCAGCTCGACTGGAGTCCGTCTGAAGCGTTTGCCTCGTTAGAAAGCCTATACGGTTTTGTCAACAAAGAATGCGAACGGGCGATTCAGTGGTACTACGTCAGCAAAATCAGCAAAAGTAGAATTGGCTATCTCCTCAGAGCAGGGGCAATCGTGGCTGTCGCGATCGCGGGCATCATCCCCATCATTGGAGAAATCTGCAAACAAGAAAATGTGCCCTGCATTTCTCCCGCCTGGGCAACTGTGGCCCTAGCTGTTGCGGCACTGTTGATCGGGCTAGACCGATTTGGCGGCTACACCAGCGGATGGATCCGCTATATTCGCACAGCCCAGCGGCTAAATATCTTACAAGGGGATTTTCGCCACGATTGGGAAGCCCACCGACTGGAGAGGCTAAATCAAACCGTTGACAAAGAGTTGACCCAACGGGGAATTGTGCTGTGCAAAAGCTTCCTTCAGGCTGTGAA
>PYEQ01000792.1 GCA_003017785.1 filamentous cyanobacterium CCP5
GTCCTGCACCACTAATGTAGAACTCATATCAATCCAATTTTCTACGGTGACTCAAGTATGCCCGTGTTCCTACGGGAACATCCCCGTGGTTCTACCGAGATAAATTCTTTTGTAAGTGAAGAATTATAAGCGTTATTTTTAGCTTTAATTAGGGAATAGCCTTGTCAGGATTGGCTTCTCGTTGGTTGTAAGTTCACTGCATAATTTACAGAGGCAACGGGCTCCTTGTTGGCAACCAGACTCAGGCTCTGCACATGCTCCACACACCAACCTATCCTGCCTGGTCGACTTGGTGACATCCTGTAGACAAGGCTTAATCGCTTAGAGTAGCCGTTTCGGCCAGCCATGGCGCCTCAAAACATTAACTTTTGTATCTAGTTGCCTCATCATCTTGTGATGAGGCGTAACGGAACTTGATAATTAATTCAGAAACGCAGATTCATCAAGGACATACCCATGGGTTTAATCAAGTCTATTTTTGGGGCTATCTTTGGGCTCATTGGCGGCATCTTCAAAACTGTTGGCGGCCTGGTGGGCCTGGGCAAAAAGTCTGAATTTTTCATGGAGCTGGACGAGGCCGATAGCAGCAGCCAGGCTGCGACCGGCCCCAGCACTCCCGCTCCAGCAGCTAAGGCTGAACCGGCCAAATCCCCTGGCAAGGCGGCAGCTAAAACCCCGGCTAAAACAGAAACCAAAGCCGCTACCAAGACTCGGACTAAACCCGTTGCTAAGAAGGAAACTAAAGCTCCAGCCCCAACTCCGGCAGCAGCCCCAGCCGAGCCTGTGCCGACTGGCTTTGCCTCTAACTACCTGACCAGCGTTGGCACATCTATGCCCCGCCGCCGCCGCCCCGGTCCCAGCCTGTCGCCCTTTATGGATATGGCTAAGCAGGTGAAGGCACGCTAGACCTTCGTCAAGATTTAGCTATCCATCACTTGAAAAGCTGGAGCTGCCGTTGGTAGCTTCAGCTTTGTTGTAGGGATTAAACCGGCAGCTCAGAACCACAGGGATAGCGGATACCCCAGCCGCCCCTAGGAAGCAGCGGCCAAAAACCGCAGGCTGCTGTAGAGGTGAAAGGCTCCGTCCCAGGAGGAGGGAAGCGATCGCGCCAAATCTACGTGGGCCTTGAAGGGAGGCAGCAGCTCGATCAAATCGAGGGCACTTTCGCCGAAACCGCTAAAGTCGGTGATCGGTCCTGGAACAATACAGTCTTCAAAGTAAGCCTTCATGGCCTTCCATGCCGTAGCAGCAATCAGCGGTGAGGGAAATGTCGCTGCGGGGGGTAGAGGGATGGCATCGCGGTATTTGTAGGTGCGATCGCAAAATCGCAGCACACACCCCCGCTGGTGCAGGTGCCAGTCGATCACCTCGCCATAGTCCTGGGTGGCCTCTCTGCGCTTCAGCTTGCCTCGGGCATCCAGATCAACTACAGATTCATAGATGGGCAGCTGCCCTACCACCCACTGGGTAATCTCGCCCCAACTCAGCTGAATGGTGCCCTGCTGACCCGCATCGTTCTGGCAAATTACCGTCAGCTGCGGCTCGATCGCCTGAATCGCCTGTACCCGAAAGACGGGCAATCCTTTAATTTGCTCTGCCGTGGCCCAGCAGGCTGGGGTACCTTCGGCCTGCAGACGTTCACAGAAGTACTGCAGTTCTCCCGCTGCTCCTACCCGCAATAGTCGCCAGTGCTTGCTGGGCAGCCGGGTACGAGCCGTATAGGCATCGATCTGCATCACTCGGGCCAGGCTCTGGGCTGAGGCTTCGCGGCGATCGCCCGTAACCGGCTCTAGCACCAGCACCGCTGCCCCAGTTGCCCCTGACTGCTGCTTAGCTGCACTGAGGTCGTGCTCACGACGCTGGGCCAGGCGATCGCGCACCCGCTGCACCCCATCGCGGGCGCCGACCAGCACCTTAGTGTTGGCGGTACTTTGCAGCAGTCGAGTATAGGTAATCTGGGCCTTTTCTAGCTCGTCCTTGGCCTCCCAATAGTGACCCATCGCTAGCTTGAGCCAGGGGTCTTGGGGGGTCTTTTGCTGCCACTGCTTAATCAGCTGGGCGGCCTGGGTCAGCTGCTGAGCCCCCAAGGCGGCAGAAACGAGGTCGTACATAGGTGAAGCGGTAGAAAGCTATGCCTGCTACGACTCTAACACCCGCCCCCAGCTAGCGGGAGCTCGTGTGGGAGAGGTCGACGCTACCAAAGTTGAGGCTCAGGGCGATATTGATATTCTCAAACATGTTGACCAGCCAGGCTACCGTCTCACTGGAGGCGGTTTCGTAGTGGTTAAACAAAATTGAGAAGCGTCGCTCTAGAAA
>PYEQ01000793.1 GCA_003017785.1 filamentous cyanobacterium CCP5
AGATGTGTATAAGAGACAGGGTACGCACGGGTCGCTCAGAGTTTTTCGGTCCCGAAGACATCACTCGATTCGATCAGCAGGAGGCCCAGCGGGGCTGGGACGTGGCCAAGGGGGCGATCGCCTCTGGCCTCTATTCGGTGGTGGTGCTGGATGAAATCAATCCGGTGCTGGATCTGGGCCTGCTGTCGGTGGAAAGCGTGGTGCGTACCCTCAAAAACAAGCCCGACCATTTAGAGATTATCGCCACCGGCCGTAGCGCCCCCCAGGGCCTGATTGACATCGCCGACCTGCATTCAGAAATGCAGCCCCGCCACCACGCCCTCGACCATCCCGGCATTGAGGGCATTGAAATCTACACCGGCGACGGCAAGGGCAAATCCACCAGCGCCCTCGGCAAAGCCCTCCAGGCGATTGGTCGGGGCATCAGCCAGGACAAGTCCCACCGGGTGCTGGTGGTGCAGTGGCTCAAAGGGGGCAAAGGCTACACCGAAGACGCGGCGATCGCCGCCCTACGCCAGACCTACCCCAGCCTGGTAGACCATCAGCGCTGCGGCCGCGATGCCATTGTCTGGCGGGGGCAGCAGCAGGAAATCGACTACGTAGAGGCCGAACGGGGCTGGGAAATTGCCCGCACGGCGATCGCCTCTGGCCTCTACAAGACCATCATTTTGGATGAGCTCAACCCGACGGTGGATCTGGAGCTGCTGCCAGCAGAACCGATCGTCCAGGCGCTCCTGCGCAAGCCCCGGGATACGGAAGTGATTATCACCGGACGCTGCAAGCATCCACCGGCCTATTTCCAGCTAGCTAGCGCCCACTCCGAGGTGTTCTGCCACAAACACTACGCGGAGAAAGGCATTGACCTCAAGCGCGGCGTGGATTTTTAAGGCGATCATTGACGAAGAAATTGGCCCTCACAGGAAGCAAGGGCATTGCTTTCTATCCCGCCGGACAGAAAACTGGAGCGGTTGCAATGTTAGTCTCGGGGGCGGCAACCTGGGCGGTCAGTACCGGCGCTCCACTGGCGTCGCGGTACCAGGTCCGGGCTTCGATTAGGGGTTCTGGAGCCGCCTTTTGGAATTGGGCGGGGGAGGCTGCAGGGGAAGCAGCCATGACCACTAAGGTAGAGTCAGTGCCCAGGTCAGGCTGGGGGCTGGGGGTACTCTGGACGACATCTTGGGGAGTCGGTGGTACACCGCCTCGACCGGTAACTACCAGGCTGCTGCGGTTTTGACCGGCATCGGCCTGACAGCTGCGATCAATTAAGTTTCCGGCATCTAAGACCGATTCTGGCAGCTCTGTACGGGCCCGACTCGGATCTACGGTCGGGTCGTTGATGGTAACGGTGCCGCTTTCGCCGAACTCGGAACTGGCATCGATATCGTTGGTGAAGTTGGCAGGCTGGGCGGGACGGGGGGCCAGGTTGTATATGCCTTGGGCCGTGATGTCGATACTGCCGCCCCGGCCCTGGATAGCGCTGGCGGTGATGTCGCTGTTTTGGTTGGCGGCTGCGACCACAAACCCCTCGGGGGCGCTGATGCGAATATTGCCGCCGGTAGCTGTGTCTAGGGCGCTAGCAGAGATGGTACTGCGATCGCGCAACAGCAGCAGCAGCTCTAGCCCTGCCAGCTCAATATTGGCCCCGGCTTCCCCTGTGGCCGGGCTGGTGGCGGTCGTGGCGCTGAGGGTGCCCCGGTTTAGATCGACAATCGCTGCCTGCACCGTCAGGTTGCCGGCCTGCCCCTGAGGGCTTCTAACGCTGACGGCAGCGCCCGCCTCTACGGTGAGTTGGTTCAAGTTGAGGGCGATATTCCCGGCGATGCCGCCAGCAGAGGCTTCGGCCGTCAGTCGGCTATTCATTCCGGTAATCGTGCCTTTACCCGTTAGCCCTTGGCCCGGATTAACGGCAATGTCGCCCGCCTGCCCAGTGGTCGTCGTCGCTAAAATGCCGCTGCCGCTAGCCACGCGCAGGTTCTGCGTTTCCAGCAGGATGCTGCCTGCCCGCCCGCCGTTGTTAGTGCTTTCGGCGGTGAGCAAAGAGCCCTCTGCCAGCCCTAGCCGCTCCGTCTGAATCCGGATCGTGCCACCTGCTCCCCCCTGACCGCTGAGGGGATAATCCGTCGTCGTTGTGATCGAGCTACCTCCTGCTAGGTTCACCTCCCGATTGGCGCGGATTGCCATCCCCCCCGCATCCCCTAGTCCTCTTGTGTTCGAGGTTAGCGGTGACCCTCCCGCCAGGCTCAGGCTGCCGGGGTTGATCGCA
>PYEQ01000794.1 GCA_003017785.1 filamentous cyanobacterium CCP5
GGCGGGGGGGCCCACCAGCATTCCCGCCATGATCGCCGTGTTTGCTCTGGCCCGTCGCCCGATTTTTCTGGCCTACCTGGGATTTGCCTTCCTGGGCTCAGTCATCGCGGGCGGCCTGTACACCGTGAGGATTTACCATGGATTTTGACCACAAACCGCGCATTCTGTTTCTCTATGGTTCTTTAAGAGAGCGCTCCTACAGCCGGTTGCTGGCGGAAGAAGCGGCCCGGATCGTTACCGACTTTGGAGCCGAGGGGAAATTCTTTGACCCCCGCGGCTTACCGCTCTACGGGGCCGAACCCGATACCCACCCCAAAGTTCAAGAACTGCGGGAGCTTTCCCTGTGGTCGGAGGGCCAGGTGTGGTCGAGTCCAGAACTCCACGGCAATATTTCTGGACTGATGAAAACTCAGATCGACTGGATTCCCCTCAGCATCGGGGCGATTCGCCCCACCCAGGGGCGGACCCTGGCGGTGATGCAGGTATCTGGCGGCTCTCAATCCTTCAATGCGGTCAACACCATGCGCCTGCTGGGCCGCTGGATGCGGATGTTTACCATTCCCAATCAGTCCTCAGTGGCCAAGGCCTACCAGGAATTCCACGAAGATGGGCGGATGAAACAATCCGCCTATCGAGATCGCGTTGTCGACGTCATGGAAGAACTCTACCGCTTCACCCGGTTGCTGCGGGAGCGGGTAGACGAACTCAGCGATCGCCACAGCGAACGCAAGGCTAAAGCTGCCCAAGCGATCGCTGAAGCCGCTGAGAAGGCCGTTCAGTCCTAAATCGCTGACAGTTCCCCAGGCCACCGCCCTAGATCGCGCTTGCTTATAGAAACTTAACTTTAGAACCTCAGAAAAATGCCCTGCTAATTACACAATTGTGCCGGAAATAGCCCGATAATCTAGGCGAAATCGCCACGGGAAATTTCTTGAAGCGCACACTATGCCTAAAGTCGTATCGGTTCACTCCTATCGAGGGGGCACCGGCAAGTCTAATTTCACGGCGAATTTAGCCACCACCGTGGCCATGGCCGGGTACCGGGTTGGGGTCGTGGATACAGACATGCCTTCTCCTGGCATCCACAACCTGTTTGGCATCGACCACGAGGCTGTCGGTCGCACCCTGAATAACTATCTGTGGGGAGAATGCCCGATTCAAGATGCGGCCTACGACGTTAGCGCCGTGGCCGGAGTCGGGGATAGCGGACGGCTGTTTCTAGTCCCTGCCAGCGTTCAGGCGGACGATATCGCCAAGATTTTACAGGTGGGCTACGACGTCAAGCAGCTCAACGATGGGTTCCGCCAGCTGGTAAAAGCTTTAGAACTGGACTACCTGTTTATCGATACCCATCCTGGCCTCTCGAAAGAAACCTTTCTGTCGATCGCCATTTCCCACGTGCTGATTTTGATCTTGCGCCCCGACAAGCAGGACTATCAGGGGACGGCGGTCACCGTCGACATTGCCCGTCAGCTGAATGTCCGCCGGATGCTGCTGGTGGTTAACAAGGTCTACAACTCCCTCAGCTTTGGGGCCCTGAGGCAGAAGGTGGAAGAAACCTACGGTGCTGAGGTGGCGGGTATCTTTCCCCTGTCGGAAGAAGTGGTGCAGCTGGCCAGTGAAGGGGTGTTTTGTACCAAGTTTCCGGAACACTCGGTCAGCCAGGAATTTCGCCAGGTGGCCGCCCAAATCATGGCCTAGTCCCATCTACACATCCTCCCATGACCACAAAAGGTAACTTTTCTTCCCTAGCCAGCTCCATCCAGGCGGTGGCTTCTCCCTTTCGCCAGTACCTCACCGATCTGCACGACACCTATCAGGGGGCCATGGACGGGGCGGTGGCAGACTACATTCCTGAGCTGGCGCTGGCGGACCCCAGCTGGTTTGGCATCTGCGTGATCACTCCTAAGGGCCAGCGATTTGACGTCGGCAACTGCGACCAGCTGTTCACCATTCAGTCGATCTCCAAGGCGTTTGTCTACGGGCTGGCCCTCGAAGACCATGGCCGCGACTACGTCACCAGCAAGGTGAGCATGGAACCCACGGGGGAGGCGTTTAATGCGATCGTCCTGGATGAGGAAACCAACCGCCCCTATAATCCGATGGTGAATGCCGGGGCGATCGCCACCACCGACCTGATCAAGGGGGCCAATGCCACCGAGCGGCTGAAGCGGATCCTAGATATGTTCAAGCGCTACACGGGCCGCGACCACGAGATCAACGTGCCGGTGTTTCTCTCTGAAAAATCCACCGGCAACCGCAACCGGGCCATGGCCTACCTGATGCTGAACTTCGGCATGGTCCCCG
>PYEQ01000795.1 GCA_003017785.1 filamentous cyanobacterium CCP5
ACGGTCTGGTCATCCGCCCCGACCCTGGCGATGTACTGCGCTACAGCCAGCGCGATCGCCCTTCAGCCTGACTTGGGCCATCGTTCAGACGGCGATCGCGCCCTTACCCCCTGCCCTTAATCCGCCAGTCGGGCCCCTGTGTCGGCATCAAACCAGTGAATGGTGTCGGGAGGAATGGCCAGCTCCAGGTCTTCCCGGCTCCAGGTGGCATCCGTCGGCAGCAGCGCTCGAATCACGATGTTGTCGGCCCCACTGACCCGCAGGCTGATCAGGTCGCTCATGCCCAGGTTTTCCACCAAAAACACGTGTCCGCGAATGGTCTGGCTGTCCTCAGGGCGGGGCAGGCGCACATGCTCAGGACGAATTCCCATCACCACGGAAGCCGGTCGACTCTCCATGGTGTCTGGCAAATGGATTTTGAAATCTCCCAGCAGTACCGCATTTTCCACCCGTTCTAGCACCGGCAGATTCATTTGGGGACTACCAATAAAGCCTGCTACAAACCGATTGGCTGGCTTTTGGTAGACATGGTCAGGACGCCCTAGCTGCTGGAGGTGCCCTTCGCTCAGAACGGCCATCTTGGTCGAGAGGGTCATCGCCTCGGTTTGGTCGTGGGTGACGTAGACCACTGGCGACTTTTGGGTTTCAAAAATTTGCTTCAGATCGGCCCGCACCTGCTCCCGCAGCAAGGCGTCCAGGTTGCTCAGAGGCTCGTCGAGCAAGAACACTTCAGGCTCTCGCACCAGGGCACGACCAAGGGCGACCCGCTGCCGCTGTCCACCAGAAAGCTGAGATGGTTTGCGATCCATCAAGGGATCTAGACCAAGCACCTGAGACGCATCCTGAATCCGCTTTTGAATTTCCCCAGCAGGCATGTCCCGCAACTTCAGCCCCGAAGCGATATTGTCGTACACCGTCATGTGGGGATAGAGGGCGTAGCTCTGGAACACCATAGCGATATTGCGTTCCTTTGGGGGCAGCGGATTGACATCCCTACCGTCAATCAGCACCTTGCCACCGGTTGCCTGTTCTAGCCCGGCAATCACTCGTAAAATCGTCGACTTGCCACAGCCGGACGGACCCACTAGCGTTAAAAACTCATTATTCTCAACCCTGAGGCTGAGTTCTTTGACGGGCACAACCTTGCGGCTATAGGCTTTGGTGAGGTTTTCAAGTTCAAGAGTAGACATAGCTTTCTTTCAGTACGCGGATTCAGATGTGTTTTAAGCGGTTAGAGGGGCGGAGCAGCAGCCGGTGAGGATGCCTGCGCTGGGCTCGGTTGAAATTTGAAGACTATCCCTTCACTGATCCGGCAGTGAGTCCCTGGACGATTTTGCGCTGGAAGAACAGCACCAGCACCACCAGCGGCAGGGTGCCAATCACCGTGGCAGCTGCCAGGGGCCCATAGGGCACCTCAAACTGGCTGGTACCGCCGATCTGGGCGGCAGCGACCGGAATTGTCTTCATCGACTCCCGGGTGATGAAAGTGAGGGCAAAAACAAATTCGTTCCAGGCGAAGATGAAGGCCAAAATTCCGGTTGTGACCATGGCCGGTAGGGTCATGGGCAAAATGATCTGCCACAGCATTTGAATGACGTTGTAGCCATCGACCTTGGCTGAGTCTTCCAAATCCTTTGGCAGCTGTTGAAAAAAGCTGCGCATCACCAAAATGGTCAAAGGCATGTTGATGGCGGTGTAGGGAATGATCAGCGCCAGGTAATTGTTGGCCAGCCCCGCCATCTGCACCAGCCTCAGCAGGCCTAAGAACAATAGGATGTAGGGGAACAGCGTTACCCCCATGACGCAGATGAGAATGATCCGCTCTCCCGGGATCCCCAGGCGGGCAAGGGCATAGGCGGCTGGAGAACCAATGCCTAAACACAGCACCGTAGAGACCACGGCTACAAATAGACTGTTGAGAATGTAAATGTGAAAGCTGTTGCGGGTGAACAGCTGCACGTAGTGCTCGAAGGTCAGCTGGGCCCAGCTGGGAATGTAAACCACCGGGTCGGCAGTGATAGCCGAGTTGGTCTTGATTGAGGTCAGCAGCTCCCACATCGGTGGCCCTAGGCTGAACAGGACCGTGAAGATCACGGCTGTCCACATGGCGATGCGCATCCACGGGATACTGGCCTTAGCGGCACTGCTGTCCGATGGCACTGGCTGTTGCACGGTAGTCATTACTCTTCAACCCCTGTAGCTGTGCGAAGTTTGGAAACGTAAAGGCCGGCGATCGCCACTACGGCAATCAAAATTAAGAAGGTAACGACCACCAGAGCGGCTCCGGAGCCGAAGTCC
>PYEQ01000796.1 GCA_003017785.1 filamentous cyanobacterium CCP5
GAGGTAGCTCGCGCGGAATGGTCTCCACCGCCGGTACCGTCTCCAGGGTTAGGCGGGTGGGCTGAATGCCGCCAGCTAACTGCTTGAGCAACTTGGGTTTAGAGTCGTGCCATAGGTAAATAATGCGATCGCCTGGCTCCCAGCTGTCTTTGCTCAGCGTCACCCGCAGCGCATCACCTCGCTCAACCAGCAGAGGCACCAGGCTACCGCTTTGGATGAGTGAGGCTAGATGGACCTTTTGAAGGTCAAAGTTCTCTTGCCGCACCCGAGTTTCACCCAGACGTACCTCGCCATCATTGAGATACGTATTCCACTGCTTTAGAGACAGCTGAGGGGTTTGAGCTCCCTTGAGCTGTCCCTTATTAGGCAGGTCACCCAGACTTTTATCCTGGGGTACTACAGCTATCACCCGCGCGGGCTGAAACTCCTCTAGCGCGCGCTGGGCTACCACGGCATTGACCTCGCCATTTTTGGTCATAGCCAAGAAGGTGCCCGCCTTACCCAGTCCGGCTTTTTCAAGCGCATCGTGATCGAGGGCACTGCTGATCAACAGCTCAATACCCTCCTTCTCAGCGGCGGCGCCCGTGGATTCATTGGTGTCGATAATGACCACCGGGTCGCCGTACTCTTTAATTAAACGGGCAATTAGCAAGCTTAACGGGCTACATCCTACGATTACCGCACCCACAGCGTCAGCTTTGGTGATGCCAAGCCAGCGGGCCACCAGCCGTGCCGTCAGCCCCTGCACCAGTACGGTCAGGATAATCGTGAGAAATACCAGAGCCTTGATGGCGTCGCCGCCGCTAATGCCTCGCTCGGTCAGCAAAATGGCAAACAGGGATGCTACCGACGCAGAAACAATACCCCGTGGGGCTACCCAGCCCAAAAACAGTTTTTGCCGCCAATTCAGGTCGCTGGAGCGAGTACACAGCCATATATTGATGGGGCGGACTACGACCATCAGCACCAGTACCGTCAATACGGCACCTCGGCCTAGGGCAAACACACTGGCGATCGACAAATCAGCAGCTAACAGAATGAACAGGACCGACACCGCCAGTACGGTCAGTTGCCCTTTAAACCGACGCAGCAGTCGCTCGTCGGGTACCGACAGCCAGCGCACCACCATACCCGCTACCACAGTAGCCATCAGCCCTGACTCACTGCGAATGCTCTGAGCTAGCCCAAACAGTCCCCAAAGCCCTGCTAATACCACCAGATTGCGCAGATCTTCACCTAGAAAGTTGGCTCGCTTGAGCAAAAGCCCAATCAGGCCGCCGCCCACTACGCCAATTAAAGTGCCGATGCCCAACCGCAGGATTAGCCCTCCGACCACCGTAGTTGGGTCGGCGTCGCCATTGAGAATGATGTCGAGCACCACCACAGCGAGAATAGCCCCAACCGGGTCAATGAGCACCCCTTCCCCTTCGAGCAGGGTGGCGACCTTGCGATCGACCTCCACCTGGCGCAGCAGGGGGCTGATCACTGTGGGTCCCGTAACCACCACTAGAGAGGCGTAGAGAAAGGCCAGGGACCAGGGAAATTCTCCCAGCCAGTGGGCCGCCATGCCGCCACCGATGAGGGTAATAAAAATGCCAACAGTCACCAGATTGCGCAGGCTGTTTGACACCTGACCCAGTTCGCTAAGCTCCAGGCTGAGCCCCCCCTCAAACAGAATGAGCGCTACGCTGAGAGCCACAATGACCTCTAGCCCCACCCCTAAATCTTGGGGATGGAGCAGCCCAATGCCGTCTGGCCCCAGGCCAATGCCAAACAGCAGTAGAAAAATGATGCTGGGAACTCTGGCAATTTCTCCAGCCACCTGGGCTGCGACTCCGGCCAACACCGTAAGCACAATTTGTAGGGTGAGGGCAAAGGAAGTATCCATAGGCGTATAGGGTAACACCCCTACTGTGGCAGACTAGGGAAATTATCGCCACGGTAGGGGTGAGCGCTCAAGGACGCAACAGTAGGTAATACAAGCGACCTGAGGTGTTAATGCGCCCGGCTAGCTCTCCGGCCTGGGGTCCAGTCCCCACGAATAGGTCAACTCGCCCCGGACCAAGAATAGCGCCTCCGGTGTCTTGGTCGAGCACCAGGCGGGTAGTGAGCTGGTTGTTCCAAATGCCCTCGGCGGTTGGCTGAGGTAACGGAACCTGGATGACCGCTGCTGCCCCTGGGGGCAGCAGCGACTTGTCAGTGGCGATCGAGTACTCTGCCGTGACCGGGACGCTGAGGCTGCCCGTCGGTGGCCCACCACCACCCTCGCGAAAGAAAATAAACCGCTCGTTTTGAGG
>PYEQ01000067.1 GCA_003017785.1 filamentous cyanobacterium CCP5
TGATGTGACAATCCCAGCCACCGCTGACAACGAGGCTGCTATCGGGGGTGAAGTCCACAGACCAAACACGACCGCTGTGGCCTTCTAAAACGGCCTCCAGGCTACCTTTGTCGATGCTCCATAGCTTCACCAAATGGTCATCCCCGGCGGTGGCTAGCAGGCTGCCATCGGGACTGAAGGTGACGCAGTTAACTGCGCTACTGTGGGCCTTGAAGTTGGTGATCTGGCGGCCGCTGTTGAGCTTCCAGAACCGCACGGTGCAGTCGGCACTGCCGCTGGCTACCAGCCAGCTGTTCGGACTCGTTGCCACCGAGTTGATCTCCGCTTCGTGGCCTGTCAAAACCTTGTGGCTTCCCTTGCCTTTGATTCGATGGAAGTAGAGGGTCTTGTCTTGACCGCCACTGACCAGGGTGGTGCCATCTGGACTGACCGCCAAGGTCTTAACCCAGTGGTCATGGCGATCGATGCGGTGCAGCAGCCGCTGGCCCTTGATCTGCCAGCAAAGAATGGCGCAGTCCTGACCACCGGTGAACAAATACTTGCCACAGGGGCTAAAGGTGACGGCCCGCACCCAGTCCGTGTGGCTGTCGAGGCGACCCAGACATTCTCCGGTAATACTGCTCCAGAGACGCACGGTAGTGTCATTGCTAACGCTGGCAACGGTGCGACTATCGGGACTAAACGCCACCGATCGCACCCAGGCGGCATGTTCCCTCAGGGTATGGAGCAAATCCCCGGTGCGCAAATCCCAAATTTTGACGGTTTTATCACCACTGCCGCTGGCGATGAAGCGCCCGTCAGGACTCACAGCCACCGATCGCACCCAGCTGCTATGGCCTTCTAGGGTGTGGGTGCAGTGCCAGCGTGTAGGTGGAGCATTCGTTGACATGACAGCTGATGACTTGGACTGGGCCGGTAGATGCTGTCCCTGCTGTCGGATAGCTGAGCGATGGTTCCCTTGCCGCCCATTATCGGCGATTTGAAACGGTTGTGTAGCCGTCATAGCAAATCAGGTGAACTCCTAAGCAGATTCCCCCCAGGGGGTTGCACTGCCATCTACAGGGGGTTCTACACCAGCCAAAATCTAAGTTCCGTAAATTTGCGGAATCTAAGCAATACTGCCTCGCTTGCGGGCCTCTTTATAGGAAGTGCCCACGTTTTTAAGGCCCGCCCGAATCATTTCCCGCTCCAGCAGAGCAAAGAAGCGGGTGCGATCGCCTCCCCGCACCACCGCCTGGTTGTGGGCTTCCGCCAGGGCCACCGGGTAACCGTAGCCTTTTTGCACCTGGGTGAGGGTCAGCCGCAGGGCCATGTCGAATAGATCTGGATCTTCGACTACCCACTGGGGCATTTCCAGGCGGGCTACTTCAGGGCCGACGTGGAGGTAGCAAAAATACACCTGATGATCGCCGTAGCGCCGCAAAATATCCGCTGAGCTGCGCCACAGCGGGCTG
Source organism: filamentous cyanobacterium CCP5 (assembly GCA_003017785.1). GTDB lineage: Bacteria > Cyanobacteriota > Cyanobacteriia > Phormidesmidales > Phormidesmidaceae > CCP5. The sequence goes on from PYEQ01000067.1 coordinate 1,455, forward strand.
CGCTGGCCCGGTTCCAGGGCCGTTGCCCAGTAGGCCACATCCCGCAGGGGAGAAAACACCTGACAGGGAGCCCCGTCGGTCTGACCCGGACAGTGGCGCTGGCAGTCGGGGGTGGGGTAGGGGCAGGCCGCCAGCCGCAGAAAGTTCAGCCCTTCGCTACTGCGGGAAGCGCTGAGGTAGCCGACCAGGGGCGATCGCAGGGCTTGCAGCTGGTTCCACGCGGCTAAAATCGGCTCCAGAATTACCTCCTGGGCCGCCACGGGCAAAGATTCTAAAAACCAGTAGATCAGCGACCCATCTGTCAAAGCCAGAGTTGGGACGGTGCTGGTCTGATGCTCAGCCACCAGTTCGACCAGAACGGTAGCTTCTGACATAGTGCGGCGGTGGCCCATCCATTCTTCGGTGCTGATGCCCCACTGACGGGCAGCGTAGAGGTCTTCGCTGCGATAGATCACCTCCGGCAGGCTATCGAGCTGGGGAAATCGGCTCTGGCCATAGTGCAGCACTACCCGCCCCGTATTCAGCAAATAGCAGTAGGCAATTTCGTGGTGGCTGGGGGAAATTTGCGATCCGTCCGTGGCAATCACCGTATGGGCATCGGGAGCCGCATCAACCCGCCCCCTTAAATCCAAAGGCTCTATCGGGGTTGCCGCCGCAAACCCCAGGCTAGCCCCTGCCTCGGCAAGGTGAGTCGTGAGCTCCGCCTGACGAGGCAACGCCTGCCCCATCAGCCGCTGGGCAATCTCAATGCGCCGCTGCGCCGCCGTCGCCTCCTGGCTCAGATGGGCGCTGATGCCCTGCATTTGGCGGGCGATTTTGATTAGATCCAGCATGGCCGCGAGGGGATGGGAAGTACGCTGATACTAGCGGATCTTTGGGGAGAGGAGCGAGGGAGCAAGGGGACGAGGGGTGAGAGACGGAAGAGAGTAAGCGGATCCTGAGCGGAGTCGAACAAGGCTGCTAGCTGGGCAGAGCCGTTCGACTTGGCGTCTCCCAGGGGGAGAAAACCAGCCTCACCCCCTCGCTTCTCCTCAATCTACCTTCTGCAACACCCCTGCCTGCCGCAGTCCCGCGATCGCCCCTTGTCCTGTACAGAACAGTACCGTGGTTAGCTCAGCGATTAGGGCTTCGGCGAGGAATTCCAGGGCGGCTTCGGACTGGCTGGCGGCCTGGAGAAAGGGAAAGGCCATACCCGTGAGGTCGGATCCTAGGGCCAGGGCTTTAGCGGCGTCGAGGCCGTTGCGCAGACCACCGGAGGCAATCAGGGGCAGATTCGGGGCGATCGCTCGCGCCTGGACGATACAGTCGGCGGTAGGAATGCCCCAGTCGGCAAAGGTTTGTCCCAGTCGCTGCTGGAGGGGATCTTGGGCCCGTTCCCCTTCTACCTTGGCCCAGGAGGTGCCTCCGGCCCCGGCCACGTCGATCGCCGCTACCCCTGCCTGGCGAAGACGGCTGACCATTTCACCGGAAATGCCGTTGCCTACTTCCTTGGCAATTACCGGCACTTCAAGCTGAGTGCAGAGGGTTTCGATTTTGCCTAATAGTCCCTTAAAGTTGGTGTCGCCGTGGGTTTGTACTGCCTCCTGCAGCGGATTTAGGTGGAGAATCAGGGCGTCGGCCTGCAGCCAGTCCACTACCCGGCGACACTGATCGAGGCCGTAGTCGTAGTTGAGCTGTACCGCCCCCAAGTTCGCCAGCAGCAGAATATCGGGGGCATGCGATCGCACCTTAAACGTGCCTTTAAGCTCGGGGCGCTCCACCGCCACCCGCTGGGAACCGACGCCCATTGCCAGTCCATAGCGCTGGGCCACTGCCGCGAGCCGCTGATTAATCAGCTGGGCGGTTTCAGTCCCCCCAGTCATGGAAGAAATCAGCAGCGGTACCCCCAAAGATTTACTCAAAAACTCGCTGCTCAGATCGATGTCAGCACGATTCAACTCAGGCAGGCAGCAGTGGGTGAAGCGATAATTTTCCAGGCCGGTGGTCACCTGGCGACACTGCACGTCTTCGTCGAGGCAGACCCGCAGGTGATCGGCTTTGCGGTTTTGGGTGTCAGAAGAATAAATGGGAGATGCAGTCACAGCTAGCAGAGAAAAGTCACTGCCAGTTTCTCATGAGCCTGCGAGGACTCTGGTCAGGAAATTGATAAGTTCTATGAATTGCTTGGCAGCTGAGCCAAGGCGCTCAGAAGAGTCTAGTCGTCGGGATAGCTACGGGTCACAAGCTCTACGGCGTCGCGCCCATCGACATCGTGGAGAAACACCTTGACGGCTTCTTCCTTGGCCGTTGGCAGCACTTTACCTACAAAGTCAGGATGAATGGGCAGCTGGCGGTGGCCACGGTCAATTAAAACCAAGAGCTGAATGCCCTCCGGGCGCCCATAGTCGTGGACCGCATTGAGGGCAGCCCGAATGGTTCGGCCACTATAGATGACATCGTCCACCAGCACGATGGTTTTACCACTCAGATCCAGTGGAATTTGGGTGCGGGCGATCGGACGTGTGCCAACTTTATCGAGGTCATCGCGGTAGAGGGTAATGTCTAGGGAGCCCACAGGGAGTTGCTGCCCCTCTAACCGCTGAATCTGGTGGGCCAAAATTTTGGCCAGGGGAACTCCTCGGGTATGAATACCGACCAAAACCAGCTGGTCCAAACTATTGCCTGCCCGTTCGACAATTTCTGAGGCGAGGCGATTCAAGGTGCGGCGCAGTTCTTCCGCTGAGAGAATTTCAACGACGTTAGCAGACATGCTGGGGGTTAGGCGATATAGATTCGATCAGTCAATCGACCAGGAAACCAAAATCAGAGCAGTTACAGATCGAGCAGAGGGCTGTTTGAATCCAGCTTTGACCAATCTCCTCACTATTAGACACGATTTCATGAAAATCCGGTGGTTCTGAGTAAAAGACCGATCGCGATCGCCAGCCATAGCAAGACTGTCCAGCGGGTTAGCGCCAAGGCAGCCTGAATGGTGTCGAGGCTAATCGGCTGATGGGCATCTCCCAGCAGAGGTTTTAGTTTGGGCTGCCCCCGATAGTGATTCAAGCCCCCCATCTGTACCCCGAGGGCCGCAGCGTAAGCGCACTCGCTCCAGCCAGCATTTGGACTGGGATCCTGAGGGGCATCCCGGCGGCAAAGGCGCAGAACAGTAACCGGATGCCTGGCAAGTACGGCGATAGTCACTACCGTCAGGCGACAGGGTATCCAGGTCAGGGCATCCTCCAGACGGGCGCTAAACCAGCCCAAATCTTTATTGAGAGGGTCTTTATAGCCCACCATAGAGTCCAGGGTACTGACAGCCTTGTAGCCCAAGGCGACAGGAACCGGCCCAATGACGGGAACGCAGGTTCCGAGAATGGCGTAAAACAGAGGGGCCGTAACACCATCGGTACTGTTTTCGCTCACCGTCTCTAAGACTGCCCGGAGCACTTCGGCTCGATCCAGGCCGTCCGTGTCCCGACCAACATAGAGTCCCAGGCGATTACGGGCTGCAGGGAGGTCTCCTGCGGCCAAAGGAGCTAGGACATCTTCGGCGGCACGGCGGAGGCTGCGACCGGCTAGGCAGCTGGCCAGCAAAATCGTTTGCACTGCCATGGCCAGGAAAGGATGCAGGGAGCGGGCGATCGCCACCAGGCCCCATCCCACCACACCGCTACCCAGAGTCAGCCCCAGTCCTAACCCAATTCCGGCTATACGCAGGGCGAGGCGGTGTTTGCATAGTCCCAAGGCCGCTTGGCGATAGCGAGAGATCACCCAGCCCATCATCTGCACCGGATGGGGCCAGCCCCAGGGATCGCCGACCAAAAAATCCAGCCAGGCCGCTAAGCCCAGTCCCAGCGCGTCAGACCACAAAGCTCGCCCCATCCCGAGAAGCCTGACGACTACGGGCATCGAAGTAAAGGTCTTCCAAAGAAATGCTGTAGAGGGCTTCCTTGAGTTTTTGATGCAGTCGATTCCAGAGGGCAAAGGTGACCCAATCTTCCGCCTGATCTGACTGGGGGCTATGACGGGGGAGGGGCTCTATGGATTCACCCACGGCCTCCAAAATCTGCCCAAGGGAAATCGCCCCCGGAGCGTGAGCCAGTCGATAGCCCCCATGGGCACCGCGGACAGATTTCACCAGCCCGGCCCGCCTCAAGTCAATCAGCAGCTTTTCCAGATAGGGAGCGGGCAGATCCTGTCGAGTGGCAATCGCGCTGACGGAAGCCGGATCCTGGTGGGCATGTAGGCATAAGTCGAGCAGGGCTTTAACGCTGTAGTGGCCACGGGTTGTCAGTTTCACTGTCCTCCAAAACCGCTCCATCAGCGGCTCGCGATCGCCGATTCTACTGTCTGCAGTGTAAGTATCTGTAGTGTAAGAGATTCAGCCAGTAGACCTCTTTGATCGGTCCACTTTGATCGGTCCACTGGCGATCGCTCTAGCAAGTCCGTCAGGCGCACTCCATAGCTACGCAGATATCTTGGCTGATGACGGCCCTTCCCCATATCCATCATTCCTAGCCCAGGAACGACCTAGCAGGGCGCTTGGTAGACGCTAACGGAAAGCCAAATCCGGACTACCCTAGGCCATCAGGTTGCTCCAACAGCAACCTAACATCCACCTGAAGATAGATTTTTGCGATAATTCTTCTGCTGAGGAGATGGATTAGTAAATAGTCTGGGAGGGTTTTATTGCCTACACTTAGCAAATTTGACCTAATCGGTACTTTGAAGGGAGTCAGCATCGTGTATCCGTATTTCTGCTGAAAGTCGCAAAGATTGCTCCCCCTTAATTAGAGACACGCTAATATTTAGTTCATTTCAATCATTTGAGTTTTACCAAGCCATATTCTTCAGGACACGTCTACAGAAATTCTGACCGTATATGGCGACAATTGGCTAAGGCGAAGCCAAAGTCGAGTTTAAACAAGTCATTAAATCCGAAGATTCTTCAATGCAAAAACTATTGCAATATAGTATGATTCTGCGTGTCATCATTAAAGTTGAGCTAGATGCCAGAACCATCCTGCGCCAGCTAGCTTATGTGTGTTAACTAAGGACGTCTAGAGTCGAGATTGAAGTTAATGGCTAACGATACCCAGACTGAACCGCTTGTCGGTAAATCGCTGCTTAAAAAGGTCAAAGAGCTAGACCATCTCAGTAAGGAAGAGAAGGCAAAAGCCTGTGGGTACTACACCATTACCAAGAACGGTGTACCACGGGTGAATATGATGAAGTTCCTGAATGCCCTGATTGAGGCTGAGGGTATTCAGCTTGATAGCACCCAAACTGGAAGTGGTCGAGGTGGACGGAGCGCTAGCTACCGAATCACCGTGCAGTCAAACGGTAATCTCCTGATTGGGTCTGCTTACACCAAGCAAATGGGGCTAGAGCCCGGCGATGAGTTCGAAATCTCTTTGGGGCGCAAGCATATTCGTTTGAAGCAGATTGGTGAAGACGGCGAAGCTAGCAGCGAAGAAGAGTAGTTCTTGCCTTCGCCAAAGCGAACGCAATAGCTAGGGCCTTCACACCCGAATAGTTCAAATATCCTGAAGGGCTGCCAGCTAAGTTGGTGGCCCTTCGGCTATATAGCTATATATTAGAGTTCGATTAGCTCAGCAGCGTCCCAGCAAGGGGCAGTACGCCCAGCCCCTTAAGTTTAGTAAAGCGAAATATCGATCATTTCGTCGGATCATCTATATTACCGGTGCTTCACGGTCATCTTTATAATCCTAGGGACTATCCTAGTCGCCGCCTATGAACTTGCCTTTTGTCCTAGATATCGCTTTAGGACTAATCTTTATTTATTTAGTTTTGAGCCTGCTGGCCAGCGAGATTCAGGAAATTATTGGCACTGTTTTACAGTGGCGGGCCGAACACCTGAAGCGTTCTATCGAGGTGTTGCTCTCGGGCAATGACAGGAATAGTGAAAAATCAGCCCAAGCCCTAGCCGACATCCTGTATGACGCTCCTTTGATCCGGAGCCTGAATCAGGAAGCTAAGGGAGGAATTGCTCGCAGCTTTCGCGGCGTTTGCCACGCAGTTGGCCAGGGATATCGGCTATTAAGTGGTGCTCGCAATGTGTTTGGCAAGGCACAGACTAGCGGCCCTTCCTATATTCCCTCAGAGGCCTTTGCGACCACTCTAGTTGAGCAGATGGAACTCGGCAGGCTTTGGCAGTTACTGGCAGAAGATCGCATCGGGCAGTACGTAGAATCCAAAATTTTGTTGCCGGTCAACGATACCCTCAACGATCTCAAAGCCAGCACTGGCAATGAGTTCCTCCTAAATGGCGAACTGCGTCAGTTGGAACAGGCGATCGCGCAAATCCTGCAGGACTTCCACGGGGGACGGGTGAGGCTGGCGGAAACCCTGGACCGGTTAATTACTCGGCTCGATGAATTTTCAGTGGTTGCCCAGGAAGTCTTACCCGACAGTCATCACCTCACGGACATGTTTTTGCGGCGCCTCGACTATATTCGTCGCGGTGTAGCCAGCAGTGAACTGGAGCGCAAAGCCTTGTTAGAAACGTTGCGCCCCTCCATAGAAAGCCTGCTAGCGGTTTTTGACGATGGCAGTGTCACCTATCAAGAACTCGTGTCGTTGGCCCAGGGCAATAACCCGCAAGCAGCACAATTGCTCAAAACCATTCAGCAAAATCCAATTACCCCCGCCCTGAAAAGCAGTCTGGTGGCGATCGCCCGAAAAGTCGAAGGCCGTGTCCACGCCGCCGAAGACGTAGCAGCCACCTTTGGCCAGGAAGTCGAGCAGTGGTTTGATCGAGGGATGGAGCGGGCTACGGGTGTCTATAAGCGCAACGCTAAGGCTGTAGCTATCTTGATCGGCACAGCCCTAGCCATTTTTCTGAACGTAGATTCCTTTCACATCGCCGATCGCCTGGCTCGCGATCCCGCTGTGCGCAATACGATTTCCCAGGCCGCCGAGCAGTTTGCTAGCAACCCCAGCTACACTGGCGCATCGGGCAGCCTGCAGGCAGAGTTGGAAGCCGTGCAAGCGGCCGTCGACGAGGCGTTTAGTGAGCTGTCTTTTCCCTTGGGCTATACAAACACCGTCATGGCCCAGCAGCGCGATGCCGAAAAAAACTGGCCGGTGCCCTACCTGCGGCGGATTTTGGGCTGGCTGGTGAGCGGCGTCGCCATAGCCATGGGGGCTAATTTCTGGTTTGACCTCCTTAAAAAAGTGATCAATGTTCGCGGCAGCGGGGTCAAAATCGACTCAAAATGATTACCATCGCTGATGTATATCAAAGCCTCACCGCCAAGGCTCTGGCTGAATATCTCACCCAGGCACCGCTCAATCTGTACAAGACAGCCAGCCTCCAGAGCCTAGTTACCCAGGCAGCCCCCGGCCGGCACCTACACATTTTGGCTGTTGGAGCAGCGGCTGACGGGGAATGCGCTCTATCAGTGCAGCTTTGTGAGGATGGCTATCCTGGCTGGATCCCTATGGCTGGGCTGTCCCATTTACTACCGGCCCCTGCCCCTTACCGGCCGGTAGAGTTGGGTCGCGAAGCGATTTGCGATCGGCTACCCGCCGTGATTGACTTCACCCGTCGTGCCATGGCCCAGCCCAACCAGTATCTCTGGGGCGGGACCGTTGGCCCCAACTATGATTGCTCTGGTTTGATGCAGGCAGCCTTTGCCTCAGCGGGCATTCAGCTACCCCGGGACTCCTACCAGCAGGAGGCCTTTAGCGACAGCATTGCCCTGACTCAGCTCGAACCCGGAGACCTGATTTTCTTTGGCCAGCCGCGCACCAACCACGTCGCCCTATACCTTGGGGATGGCCAATATATTCACAGCTCCGGCAAAGACCAGGGACGTAACGGCATCGGCCTAGATTCAATTTGGCATCTCGATGACCCCATCAGTCGCGCCTATGGTAAGACCCTGCGCAGGGGAGGGCGGATCGTCTGCAGCTACCGACCAAGCGAACTAGAACAACCCGGCCCAGATTGATCAGTCGCCAGATCTGACCAGAGCGATTGAGCCCCAGGGGATTGAGCTATGATGGGTCGAGCTTGCCACCCAATTTGGTTTTGCTGTGACGCTTCCGACTCATCCAAAGTCTATTCGCCGCCCCGCTGGTCAATCCGCTGACCGCCCTGATTATGGCCCGATTTTGATGACGGCCCTGATCCTGCTAGGGGTAGCCTGGGTCATCTCTCAGTGGAGTACACCTGGCTATGGGCCCCGCCTGATGAACGCAGCCAACTGGGTCGAAACACCTCAGCCCCTGGTCATGCGGGGAGGGGATCCCTACATTCGGGCTTTGATGCGCACCATCTCAGCCTCTGAATCAAATATGGATACTCCGTACCATTTGCTGTACGGAGGCAAGACTGTAGACAGTCTCGCCCATCATCCTGAAATTTGCGTCCCAATCACAGCCGGACCTAATCGGGGTAACTGTACCACTGCTGCCGGTCGCTACCAGTTCATCAACACGACCTGGCAAGAAAAAGCCAAGCGCTATCACCCCAAACCCCCTTCCTGGTACGCCAAATGGCAGGATTATCCGTTTGATCCCACTTCCCAAGATGCCGTTGTCTATCGCTGGCTGACCGACAAATCCGCCTGGAACGCAGATATCCCAGCAATGCTGCGACAAGGCCAGCTAGAAGAAGTTCTGAAGCTGCTATCAGGCACCTGGACCAGCCTGGGCTATGGCCTCGAAACCAACCGCATGACGCCTCACTTACCCCGCATCTATGCCGAGATGCTCCAGGAAGAAATAAATAACGGCTCTTAGCTATCCCCTTCGTTTGGAATCTGGGCGCCCATGCACTGGTTTGATGGCCGACCTAAATTCACCGATCGGCTGCAGCTTAGCGTTAACGATCCGGCGCTGATCTGTGGGGCTACGGTATTTACAACCTTGCGGGTTTATGCAGCCAGCCTAGAACATCCCAGCACCGCTTGGGGTCACCACTGCGATCGCCTGCGCCAATCTCTGCACCATTTGGGATGGTCTGCCCCCGACTGGTCCCAGGTCAAATCTGGAGCAGAACACTTAGCCGCGGCTTATCCCATCTTGCGGATAGCCCTCTTCCCGGATGGACGAGAACTCGTAACCGGCCGCAATTTACCTGAAGATTTACCTGCCCGCCAGGCAAACGGTATTACCGCCTGGGTAGCCGACCAATCTATCCATCACCGGGCGCTACCGGCCCATAAAACCGGTAACTATCTAGGCTGCTGGCAGGCTATCCGGGCGGCAGCGGCCCAGGGAGCCCAGGAAGCTATTCTCATAAATCAGTCTGGCCAATGGCTAGAAACGGCTACAGGCAGTCTGTGGGGATGGAGCCAAGGAACCTGGTGCACGCCCCCGTTGGCAGCGGGCATTTTGCCCGGTATCACGCGATCGCGACTATTAGCAGGGCTCCGTCAGCAGGGCTCTCCTCCCCAAATCGCTTCCTGGAGAGCTGATCAACCCCAACAGTTCGAGGTTCTCGCTTACACCAACTCCGTGGTGGAATGCGTCCCTATTCACACAGTTTTAGCAGGCCGGACTAGACTGGAATACGATCCCAAACACCCAGCGTTAGGGGCTTTACTAGGCCTTCTAAGACCGTCGGATCGGGCTTGAGGGTCGCTCAATTCTGAATTTGGCGTTAACATTATTTAATATCTGACTTTAAGAAGAACCCTTAAACATTCACATCGCTGGGTTTTTGAGTCCCAAGCTTTGAAGTATTTGGAGGCATAGCTCCGGTGAACAAACGGTGGAGAAACGCAGGCCTTTACGCCCTGCTAGTAGTTGTGGTCATTGCCCTGGCCACCGCTATTTTTGACAACCCCGGTCAGGAATCCCAATCCTGGCGGTACAGCCGCTTTTTGAATGCGGTCGAAAACAATCAGGTTGAGCAGGTCAGAATTAGCTCTGATCGCAGCCGGGCCCAGTTTACAGACCCCCAAGGTAACGGTCAGGTTGTTGTTAACCTGCCGAACGACCCTGAGCTGATCAACATCCTTGAGGACAACAACGTCGATATCGTTGTTTTGCCCCAGAGCGACGACAGTGTCTGGGTCCGGGCCTTCAGTACGCTGTTGATTCCAATTCTGCTGCTGGTGGTTTTGTTCTTTGTGCTGCGGCGGGCCCAGAGCGGTCCTGGCAACCAGGCCATGAACTTTGGCAAGTCCAAAGCTAGGGTGCAGATGGAGCCTCAGACTCAGGTTACCTTCGGCGACGTTGCTGGCATTGAGCAGGCCAAGCTGGAGTTGACCGAGGTAGTTGATTTTCTAAAGAACGCTGACCGATTCACCGCTATCGGAGCCAAGATTCCTAAGGGCGTCCTTTTGGTCGGCCCTCCCGGAACCGGCAAGACCCTGCTGGCTAAGGCTGTAGCCGGAGAAGCTGGCGTTCCCTTCTTCTCTATCTCGGGATCCGAGTTTGTAGAGATGTTTGTCGGGGTTGGTGCTTCTCGAGTCCGTGACCTGTTTGAGCAGGCTAAGTCCAACGCCCCCTGTATTGTTTTTATCGACGAGATTGATGCCGTTGGCCGTCAGCGGGGCGCTGGTCTCGGCGGTGGCAACGATGAGCGGGAACAAACCCTTAACCAGCTACTCACCGAGATGGATGGCTTTGAGGGGAATACCGGCATCATCATCATTGCTGCGACCAACCGTCCGGACGTCCTCGACCAGGCGCTGCTGCGTCCGGGTCGATTTGACCGCCAGGTGGTGGTTGATCGCCCCGACTACGCCGGTCGCCTAGAGATTCTCAGAGTCCACGCCCGCGGCAAGACCTTCTCCCAAGACGTAGATCTCGAGAAAATCGCCCGGCGAACACCTGGTTTTACTGGTGCCGACCTGTCAAACCTGCTGAATGAAGCAGCTATTCTAGCGGCCCGTCGCAACCTGACCGAAATCTCCATGGACGAGGTCAACGACGCCATAG
>PYEQ01000797.1 GCA_003017785.1 filamentous cyanobacterium CCP5
GCCCCAAAGGCACCCCTGAGGTCACTTTAGCAGCCTTAGTCGTCAGGGGCGGGGCCGAGCCAGCGCGATCGCCTGCAGCAGACTCACCAGGGCCTGCGGCAGCGGTTGGGTGAGGATTTCTGGGCAGGCCACCAGGGGTAGATTCAGGGCCTGGGCCGCAGCCCAATCGAGGGGGGGCACCGGGGCCACCAGGGGTAGCCGGGCCAGATCGGGCTGACGAGCCAGGGCCTGCAGGTAGGCGATCGAGAGCGGCATCGTCCCGTCTAAAATCACCGCCTGGGGCTGCCACACCCGACTGAGCAGGTTGGCCTGCTGTAGATCGTCGACCTGCAGCAGGCGACAGTGATACCGATGTAGCCAGGTCTGTACTAGCGGGGGCAAAGCAGTCTCGGCCTCACTCGGCCGCAGCAGCAGCATGGTCAGCCCCTTGAGAGACGAGAGCGAAACCGCCGGAGTCAGGCAAATTTGATCGAGGGTTGGCCGCAGCCCCTGCGCCAGGGTTTCGGTAAAAAGCGTCTGGGGCAAGGTCTCCCCAGGGGCCGCTGTGGCCCGATCGAGATTGGGGTTTGAGCTGCGATTGGGGCCACCGGAAAAAATACTGCCAGGGGCGCTGTCGGAGATGGCTGTAGCCGATCTCAGGCTGACGGCTCCAGATAGCCCTAAACGCTGCACCAGGGCTAGACAATCGGCGGCAGTCGCCGGAGCATCGGCCAAAGACTCCCAGTGGATCAGGGTGCAGGGAGGAGCCAGGCGATCCTGCAGCGCTGTCATAGTTTGGCAGCTGGGGGCCACCGCCAGGCGGTAGGGGCTGCCCCGCAGGTTGCTGTAGATCTGCTCAATGATGGTTTCGCTGGCGCTGGCCAGCAACACCAGCACAGTTGCGCTGGTGCTAGCGGCCGGAGCGGGCAGCAGCAGGGTAATACGACTACCCCAGGTCGGCGTGCTGTGACCGCTCAGCTCACCGCCCTGGAGCTGGCTAAAGCGACGCGCTAGCCCCAGCCCCAGCCCCTCCAGCGATTCAGGTGCGGGCTGGGGGTTGGGTTGCGATCGCCCCTCAGCCCGCACCACCGCCCCCAGGGGTGGCTCTGGGTTTGCGATCGCCGTTGGGCTCCAAAGGGTAAAGCTCAACCACTGGCCCCACGGCTCGACAATCAGACCGGCTGGGGTAGCGCCGTAGGCAATCAGGTAGCTCAACCCGTAGTGCAGGCTCTGACGCAGGCGCAGCGGGTCAGCCTGCACCCAGCCCTCGGCGGTAGCCAGGCAAAGGGTAAATTCCTCCGCCCAGGCCGCATTGAGCGCGGAGGGCTTAAGCGCAGGCTGAGCGTTCAAAAAGCTAGGCACCAGCTCGTCGGCCAGAGCCTGGAGGTAGACCTGTTCCAGATTGAGGCTAATCTGGCCCGACTCCAGCCGCATCCAGTCGATCAGCAGGTTGACCAAGCCGGTGAGCTTGCGGATGGCCTGCTGGATCAGGCTGACGTAGCGAAACTGGCGCTCATTCAGCGCGCCCACCCGGCTGTCAAGCAGCAGGGTCGATAGCCCCAGCAGCGTCGTCATCGGGGTTTTAAGCGCATGACCTAGCTCCAGCACCCAGGCCTGCTGCCCTCCGGTACTCTGCCCCCAATTGGGGGGCAGAGGCGTACTCCATTCAGGCCCACGGGTCCCTGAGCCGCTCGACTCACGCACATTCGCTTCAGCCTTAAACGCTAGCCAGCCGAGCAGTCGAACCGGGTTCAAAACCCCTAAATACTGGCCATCGGGGTCTACCACCACCAAGGGGCGCGAGGGCATTCCCTGGGCCAGCCGTCCCAGATCGCTCATTGCCGGGATGTCTAACACCTGATCGGCAGAGACTTCGACCACTGGCTCTAGCCAGGGCTGACAGTCAAACACCCGTAGCTCAGCGCTGGCCTCAGCCGACTGGCTCTGGCCCCGATGACTGGCCCACAGCTGTCCCAGGGCGAGGGCACCTAAGGGCCGCTGCTCGTCGTCCACCACAATAATATGGCTAGGCACAGCCGAACGGCCCTGAGGGGCTCCCGGCACCTGGCCCACGGCCTGGGCAATCTCATCCAGGGGGGCAACCAGGCCGTAGGCTGGAATAGGGTCTAAGAAGTGGTCGAGGGGCGGCAGCGCCATGGGCTAATCCCCTAGGGGTTTGATTCCAGATTTGGGGGCAGGCTGTATTCTGGCAACCAACCTTTACAATTGACAATATCTCGGTTTTTGCTCACGGTCTCACCTCAGTGCTGCCTTTGTTGACCAGCGTCTGGACTAGCCTCTGGGCCAGCGATTGGAC
>PYEQ01000798.1 GCA_003017785.1 filamentous cyanobacterium CCP5
GTTAAGCAGGTGCGCAACTTTACCCAGCAGTACATGCTCACCAGCGGCAAGTCGGTGATTGTACTGGGCGAAGGCCGCCTGGTCAACCTGGCTGCCGCCGAAGGCCACCCCAGCGCCGTGATGGATATGAGCTTTGCCAACCAGGCCCTGGCCTGTGAATACCTGGTCAAGAACAAAGGTTCCCTTGAGCCCGGTCTGCACTCCATCCCCGAAGCGGTCGATAAGGAAATTGCCCGCCTCAAACTGGTCGCCATGGGCATCGAGGTCGATAGCCTCACCCCCGAGCAGGAAATCTACATCAATTCCTGGACCGTGGGCACCTAGGACTAAGGCAAGCAATCCGATTGCTGCTGTGTCGTTTAGGAAGGGGATAGAGGTTATGCCTTTATCCCCTTCTTAGGCTTTATGGGTATGGTCTGGGTGTTTAGAGTTCTGCATACATCTATGACCAAGCTATTTTCCCGACTGTGGGTTGCTGTTGCCCTGGGCGCAGCGCTAGGGGTAATTATTCTTAACCTCTTCAACATCAGCCCAGCGCTCTCAACCGTAGCTGAGGCCCCTCGTCTGGTGCCCGCCATCCTCAACGGCAATCCTGTGAGTGTACTGTACGTCACTCGCAGCGGCGATACGGTGCTGGTGCGCTGCTACCCTGGCGTTGAGCCGTCCATGGCTTTGCGCCCCGTGGTCGGCAACTCTCCCCAGGGGGAGGGGGTGTTGACCTGCGTCAACAGCGAGTCCGACCAGCCCTAATCTAGCGAAACAACCATTAAATAACCCCCGAGGCCAAGGCTTCGGGGGCTGCTTAGTATAGGGAGTTAGTTATAAATTGCGTGCGTCTGTCGTATCTGTACCTAAAATGCCCCAAGTCCAGCGATGCGTCATCCCTGGTTCGTCATCTTTACGACAGATTGGCCGAGTTCTAAAGGTTCTCAAGAGTTTTGCGAACTGTGACACCCATCACTTACAGGGCAAGGAGGTTCAAGGTTATAAAAACTGGTTGTGCTGTAAGTGGAGTCCTCGCCATTAGGTAAACAGGGCGACGTCTAGACTAAAGCCCGGCAGTACGGCTTCACCTAAAAGCCGGGTAGGGAGCGATCGCACCTCCGCCTCTGTTCCACAACGCTAAATCAGTCCCTAACTCCAGCTCCTGATTGCCGCTTTCACCACCAGCAGGGGGCAGAACGACTAACGCTCCTTGGGCATTTTGCTCGATCGCTATCTCAGGGTTGTGGATACAGAGCTGATAAAACTGCTCATCAGTTAAATGAACAGCCTCGAGGTTGATTTCGAGGGGAAAATCCAGCGTGGTCATAGGCTGCTGCTCCGAGGGGAGGGGACAATATCATCTAACTAGGGGCAGTGCTATCTATGGTAGTGACTCGCCTATGGTGTGAAAATCGCTAAAAACCGTTGCAGGCGAACAACGTGAGCGAGTGAACTGTCTAAACTATTCACTAACTTGTGCTACCAAGCCTGACTTCAAACGTGATTCGTCTATGAGCTATAGCTTTGACATCATTGGTATTTCCCCAGTGCTGCAGTTTTTCAACCACCAGCAGCAGGTCGAGACTAAGCGCGATCGCGCTCAAGCCTACCTCGGCAGCTACTGCTGCACCCTCGACGCCTTTATCAGCGCCACCGAAGCCGTCCACCGCAGGCCCGACTGGGACTGGGATGCGATCGTCAATACCATCGTCAACTTCTGGCTTAGCCAAGAAGAAGACGTCCTCCACTGGAAGCGGCAGTTGGCGGCCTCCCAAAGCGACCAAAACCACGGCGACCAAAACCTGATTGTGGCCCGCGTCATCAACTACGACAGCCTGCGCCACGAGTTTGAAACCTTGTTTGACGGCTAAGACGCGAAGAACATGCCAGAATAAAGGCTGAATTTAACATCCAGCATCAGATAGGTTCCGTTGATCAGGCTCCTGGCAAAAATTCGCGATATCTTCCTGCGCTGGTGGGGCGACTTCACCCTCCAAACCCGGCTGATGGCCGGGGCAACGCTGGTGGTGTCGCTGATTACCAGCGCCCTCACCTTTTGGGCCGTCAACACCATTCAAATGGATGCCCGCCTCAACGACACCCGCTTTGCCCGCGACCTGGGGCTGCTGCTGGCTGCCAACGTTGCCCCGCTGGTCAACGAGGCCGATCGCACCGAGTTGGCCCGATTCTCCTACAGCTTTTACCAAAGCACCTCCAGCGTGCGCTACATGCTCTACGCCGACGAAAACGGCGACATCTTCTTCGGCATTCCTTTTTCGGAGGCGTCGGTGCAGAGTTCCCTCACCC
>PYEQ01000068.1 GCA_003017785.1 filamentous cyanobacterium CCP5
CAAAATAAACCCGCATGACAATCTCTAGCTGACCGGCCAGTTCCTGGCGCAGGGAAGACAGCTTTTGACCATATTCGTAGGCGGCATCCACATCGTGAACCGAGCAGGGGCCCACGATCACCAGCAGTCGGCGATCTTCGTTGTAGAGAATGTTGCGGATGCGATCACGGGTCTGACTGACTACGGCAGCAGCCTCTGCCGTTAAAGGCAGTTCGTGGTGGAGCAGGCCCGGCGAAATCAGCGGGCGGGTTTCAACAACGTGGAGGTCGTGGGTCTTTTGCATAACTCTAGTCGAACTACAGCGGCGGTCTCAGGACAACGCCATCTCAACATTTCTAGCTTGAGGTGAGCTAACTCAAAGTGGAACTGATTCCATTTTGAGGGCTCACCCATCCATTGTGGAGGGCCGGGGTCGAATAAATCCAGAGAACTCAGGGTTTCTCAATATTCGAACTCGCAGTCGCCCCAACAAGCCGAATACCGATGCTCTCGATCAAGCCCCCCCAAGCATCCACCCCCTGGTCACCGCTTTCCCAGTAATCTCAACAGCCCCATTCCCCATTCCCTGCTCCCTACCACTTCAACCCACCCTGTATCATGAACCCAACGGTGAAGCGAGAGGATGCCTACCATGAAACGATGTCTACCCAACTGGTTGCTAGTGACGTTAATGGTTGCGCTGCTGAGCGTTGGCTGGACTACTCCGGCCTGGGCTGCCACTGCCGAAGCCATCATCACCGATACGGAGGATAGCCACGTGGTAGGGGTTGCAGAATTGGAAGACACGGAGCCCGGCCTCGCCATTGAAGTCAGCTTCTTAGACGGACCTGAGGGCACCCACGGCTTTCATATCCATGAAAATGACAGCTGTGCAGATGGCGGCAAGGCAGCCGGTGGCCATTACAATCCCGCCGGAGTAAAGCATGGCTATCTGCTCGAAGACGGCTTCGAGAACGCCCATGCCGGGGATCTGGGCAATGTCGAAATCAGCTCTGATGGAGAGGGGGTTTACTCAGCTCTAATTCCGGGCCTGAGCTTAACTAATGGGCAGTACTCGGTCGGGGATTTGGCCTTTATTCTCCATGCCCAGCCCGATGATTTTGGTCAGCCCACGGGCAATGCCGGGGACCGGGCTGCCTGCGGGGTGATCGAACTGGATTGAGGCTACGGATAAAAACCCATGCGCGGTAGGCCAGTGGTCTCATCCAGCCCCAGCATGATATTCAGGCATTGGACCGCCTGGGCCGCCTGACCCTTCATCAGGTTGTCGATCGCCGACATGACGATCACTCGCCCGGTGCGAGGGTCTACTTCCACGCCAATGTAGCAGCGGTTCGTGCCCCAGGCCCATTTGGTTTGCGGGTAAACGCCGTTAGCTAGCACGGTCACCCAGGGGGAACTGCGGTAAAAGGCTGAGTAAATGGTCAGCACATCGTCCCGCACCAGACCAGGATCGCGCATGGTGGCGTAGATGGTTGCCAGGATGCCCCGCACCATAGGAATCAAGTGGGGGGTAAATTGCACCTGCACCTCCTGGCGGGCCAGGTGGCTACAAATTTGCTCGATTTCCGGGGTATGACGATGGCGGGCTACCCCATAGGCCCCGAGAGAGTTGTCCGCCTCCGCCAGCAGCAGGTGGGTCTTAGCGGCCCGGCCGCCGCCGGAGGTGCCGGACTTGGCATCAATAATTAAGGTTTCCGGCTGGGCCAGGCCCTGCTTCAGCAGCGGCGCCGTCCCTAGCAGGCTGGCGGTGGGGTAGCAGCCTGGACAGCCAATCAGCTGGGCGTCGGCAATGCGATCACGAAATAGCTCTGGTAGACCGTATACCGCTTTTTCAGCTATTTCCTGATCCTGGCGATCGCCGCCGTACCAGGACTGATATACCCCCAGATCAAAAAATCGGTAGTCCGCTGACAGATCCAAGACCCGGCAGCCCTTAGCAATCAAGGTTGGGGCCATCTGGCAGGCCAATCCGTTGGGCAGGGAAAGAAATACCACCTGGGCCCGCTGGGCGATCGCTTCCAGGTCAATGGCCTCGATGGTCAGGGGAAGCTGGGCGAAATGGGGATAAATGTCAGCAAATTTCTTACCCGCGCTACTGTCCCCGCCCAGGTAGGTGATTTCCACCTGGGGATGCTCTGACAGCAGGCGCACCAGCTGTACCCCTCCATAGCCAGATGCACCAATGATCCCGACCGTGACCTTCTCGCCCATTAGCCTCGTGCTCTTGTGAATGTGACTCTAGCCGCTGCTTGCCGGGCGACCAGATCACACCGTGCAAAGACAGCATAGACATACTAAACCCGGATCTAGATGTCAAGACAGGAGAGTTTATGGATTTTCTAACGGACTCCGGCCCAAGTCTACAATCTTAGGTAGAACCTCCCTGGCTAAGGGGGCTAGCTCCGCCGTTGCCCCATTACAGGAAACGCTAACATTTCTGTCTCTATGGAATCCCCCACTTCTACCTTCCAGTTCGACACCATTGAATCTGCGCTCCACGACCTGGCGGCAGGGCGTGCCATCGTCGTCGTCGATGACGAAAACCGTGAGAACGAGGGGGATGTAATCTGCGCGGCCCAGTTCGCCACCCCCGACATGATTAACTTTATGGCGGTCGAAGCTCGGGGGCTGATTTGTCTAGCCATGACCGGCGATCGCCTCGATCAGCTGGAACTGCCTCTGATGGTTGGCCCTAGCGCCTTTGAAGACGAGAACGAACAAACCGCCTTTACCGTCAGCATTGATGCCGCCCTGCACTGGGGCGTGACCACGGGCATCTCCGCCGACGATCGCGCCCGCACTATCCAGGTGGCCATTCACCCCAGCGCCCGCCCTCAGGATCTGCGCAGACCAGGCCATATCTTTCCCCTGCGGGCCAAGGAAGGGGGAGTACTGAAGCGAGCAGGCCACACCGAGGCCGGGGTCGACCTGGCTCGCATGGCAGGCCTCTATCCAGCTGGCGTGATCTGCGAAATTCAAAATCCTGATGGTTCCATGGCCCGGCTGCCTGAGCTGGTGGGCTATGCCCAAGACCACAACCTGAAGCTAATCAGCATCGCTGACTTGATTAGCTATCGACTCCAACACGAGCGGTTTTTGCAGCGGGAAGCGGTGGCCGAACTGCCCACCCAGTTTGGTCACTTTCAGATCTACGCCTACCGCAACCTGCTGGACGGATCGGAGCACGTGGCCATGGTCAAAGGGGACCCAGCTAGCTTCAAAGAATCCCCCGTGATGGTGCGAGTCCATTCTGAATGTCTGACGGGAGATGCCTTTGGCTCCCTACGCTGTGACTGCCGCATGCAGCTCCAGGCGGCTCTGAAGATGATTGCCACCGCCGAACGGGGGGTGGTGGTCTATCTGCGCCAGGAAGGGCGGGGCATTGGCTTGGTGAATAAGCTCAAAGCCTACTCCCTCCAGGACATGGGGCTAGATACCGTAGAAGCTAACGAAAAGCTCGGACTGCCGGTGGATCAGCGCAACTACGGCATCGGGGCGCAGATTCTCAACGACATCGGCGTTCGGCAGTTTTGTCTAATTACTAACAACCCCCGGAAAATCGCCGGAATCAAGGGCTACGGCCTGGAAATGATCGACCGGGTGCCATTGATTATTGAGGCGACCCCCTACAACTCCACCTACCTGGAAACCAAAGCCCAAAAAATGGGCCATATGCTGATCCAGACCTATCTGATCACCATTGCGGTGCACTGGCAGCAGGAACAGCTGCCGGTCACGGCCCGCTATGGGCAGCTCGAAGCCCTCAGGGCCCTCGGACGTCACCATGAACTCCTGGTGCAGGAAGAGGCCAGATCAGTGGCGATCGCCCTGTTTACCCGAGCAGACCTGATTCTCCATGTGGGCGTGGATCAGCCCCGGGCCGTTCCCGAAAAATGGTATCGCGACTGCCAGCACCCCCAGCTACAGGCCATTGCCACCATCCTGGATAAGCTAGCGACCTGGCCAGAGCTAGAGCGGCTGGAGTTCCTGATTTCCGATGGCACGGACCCATTTCGGGGTCTGCAGGAGCGCTTAGATCGGCAGGTCTTCCACCTCAAACCGGCTAGGGGCTCCATCATCAAACCCTCAGACCTTTGCCAGAGTTTAGAAACCCAGCGGGTGTATGTGTTTGCCACCCATGACAGCGACGGTACCCTGAACTAGGGAGGTCCGCGATCGTGGGCTGCAGAAAAATCAGGGGGTTTCTGCTGATTCGTTGCGGCTGATCTGACTGGAGGATTGCCCCTCTGCCAGCGCCTGGGTCAAGGCCTGGGCCGCCCGCACATACTGGGGATCAGAGGCCGTCCCCAGCTGTCTAGAATCGCTAAATAGGGACTGCCGCTGCTGGGCGCTGAGGTCAACTTGAATGTCTGGGGTAATCCCTTTGCGGCTGATGTCGGTGCCATTGGGGGTGTAGTAATGGGCCACGGTCACGGTTAATCCAGACCCATCGGAGAGACCGTGGAGAGACTGTACTAGTGCCTTGCCGTAGGTGATGCTGCCTACTACGGTGGCTCGATTATTATCCCGCAGGGCACCAGTCAAAATCTCGCTAGAGCTCGCCGATCGCCCGTCCACCAGAACCGTCAGAGGCAGGTCCGTCAAGGCTGAGTGGTTGGCCCTGACAGATTCGCTGTGGCCGTCTCGGTCGACGGTCTGAACGATATCTCCGCGATGGAGCCACATGCGGCTAATATCGATGCTGGCTCCCAGCAGACCACCAGGGTTGCCGCGCAAATCTAACACAAACCCATCCACATCCTGATCGACCAGGTCAACAATGGCCGCGGACATCTGCTCCGGAGCGTGGGCGTTGAATTCCATCAGCCGAATGTAGCCAAGGTTGAACGACCCATGCGGGTGAATGGCGTGTTCAACGGTGGGGATTTCGAGGCGGGCTCGAGGCATGACCACCGTCCGCTGCACCCCTTCGCGGGAAACCGTCACCGTTACCTGGGTGCCGGCTTCTCCCCGGAGCCGCTGGAAAATATCGCTAATGGTCAGGCGAGTAGTGGCCTGACCGTCGATCACCAGCAGCACCTCCCCAGAGCGCAAGCCCGCCTGATCGGCTGGGGAATCTGCGACCACTTCGCTAATGATGACGCTGTTATCAGTGGTATTTCGCTGGAGCTGCAGCCCAATTCCTGAAACCTCCCCAGAGGTTTGCTCGGACAGTTCGGCGTATTCTCGCGGATCTAAAAAGCGCGTGTAGGGATCGTTGAGCTGCCCTAGCGCCTCCCGTAATGCCCCATAGGCTGACTCCCGGGAGGTGTACTGGCGACTCAGCAGGGTTTGACGGGTTGCTTCCCAATCGACGTGGTTAAAGCTGCCGTCAACGTATTCGTCTTGGACGATTTGCCAGGCCTCATCTAAGACGACCTTCGGGCTATCTTCAAAAGCCTGGGCAGCAGAGGTCGCAGGCAGCAGCAGCACTGACGACGCCATGGCAAGTTTGGCGAGGGTGACCGGACGGAGGAAAAAGTTCATTGAGATGGCTCAGGAACGGTCGCAGGGGATTAGGAGACTAGCGGTAGCTGCCTGATTGCCCTTCATCCCCTTTCAGCCGCCACCTCAATGGCGAAATGCCAGGGCTGGTAGAGGTCCGTTTACGGGAGAGGACGAATCTTTGACAACCCAGGAAAACTGATCGGGTCTAACTGGAGGGACTAAGCATCAGCCAAAGGCGCCAGAATAGGCCAGCCGCTAGGCTTGCAACTAGTCTAGCCGAACCCCATCCCATCAGGGAAAAACCTTTAAGATTCCCTACTGCTTTGGACGGTTCTAGAAAAGATCTCTTTTCGCCAATATTCTGGGCCTAATCGGTGAAGTCCCTAGTGCTTGCAGCGATCCCTGACGACTGACCGCTGAGCGTATGGAGCAGAATTTCTTGGGCTTCTAGCATCTGACCGTGGATAAAGCCAAAGGGCACGTTCGCTGGCAGAATCTGTCGGAACGTTTCAAAGGCATAGGGACTGCCGTATACCAACAATCCCAGGAGGCGATCGCGCTCCAGCAGGGCGTTAAACCAGGTGCTGGCCGTCTCGGTGATCCCGGCTGAGCCACGAAACGGATTGCCGCGAATGAACAGCTGCAGCAGCGTAGGGGCCAAATCTCCAGAGGGCGACCGCCGACAGCCCTGCTCATCGATCAGCTGTAGACCATAACCGAGCCGTTCTGGAACTGTAACAGCAGGGGAACGGCGCTCCAGAACCGGACAGCTCAGCAGGTCATCCACCAGAATCAGGTTGATTCCCTGAGGCGGGGCCTCCGACAGGCTACCTTGCAGGATCATCGCATCCTTCAAGATCGCTGCCGCGGTGGCTCGACTCTCTGGTTGGGCTAGTCGCTCCAACCGCACCGGGGGCGGCGGCACATGCTCCCAGGCATGGCAGGATTCTGGAGGTGTCTCCAGGGGGGCAGCGGCCTTCTGCTTAGCCCGCCAGATACGCTCTACTGACGCCAGAATGCGCTCTTCAGATAGGCGCCCGATCGCTACCGCTTCGCACACCGCCTCGATCACCCCCACCGGATCGGCGGGCATCAGCAGCACATCGACCCCGGCCGAGATCGCCGCCACCGCCGCCTCGTAGGCTCCATAGCGTTGGGTAATGCCTCCCATAATTAGAGCGTCGGTGACGATGAGCCCATCAAATCCCAGTTGTCCCCGCAGCAAGTTCGTCAATGTTGCTGGGGATAGGGTGGCCGGATACTGCGGGTCAATGGTGCTGACCTGGAGGTGGGCCGTCATCACTGCATCGACCCCGGCGTCAATGGCGGACTGAAAGGGAGGCAGCTCGACGCGATACAGCCGCTCCCAGTCGTGGGTAAGGGTGGGCAGGCTGAGGTGAGAATCCACCTGGGTGTCGCCATGGCCAGGGAAATGCTTGGCGGTGGTCAGTATCGGATGGGCTTGTGCCCCTTGAGTAAAGGCTTGGCTAAGCTGGCTGACCACCTCGCTAGAGGCCCCAAAGGCGCGGACATTGATCACTGGGTTGTGGGGGTTGTTATTCACATCGACCACTGGCGCTAGCATCCAGTTGAGGCCGATGGCGATCGCCTCCTTTGCCGTGATCTCCCCCATCTGGGTAGCGTAGGCCAGAGCCAAGGCCGGGTTCTGTCGAAAAATAGCCTCTAATGCCATCGGTGGCGGAAACTGGGTAGCCCCGGCAAAGCGCTGTCCGACCCCTTCTTCGATGTCTGCGGCGATCAACAAAGGAATGGCGGACTGGGCCTGGAGAGATCGGGCTTTTAACCCCACCTCGGCGGCACTGCCCCCCAGCAAGATCACTCCACCGATGCCCGTCGTTTCAAGGTAAGCCCGCAGGCTAGCCTGATCTGCTTCCCAGGCAGGATAGCCCCGCTGGTGGTCAAATAAATGGCCGCTGGTGCGAACCACGACCATCTGGGCCACCTGCTGGGCCAGGGTTAGGCTCTCCGGCGGCGGCAGTACCGGAGATAGGTTACCAGCCACCCCTAGCTATCCTCGGCCCTTGGCATCTCACTGGGGTCGGAGCCTTCTTCAGGGGGCTCAGGGCGCCCGAAGGCGGCCTTTTCTTCCCGCTCCCGGCTGATTTCATTAATCAGCGACAGTACTCGAGTACCCCGCTCTACCGAGCGATCTTCTTTAAACAAGATTTCCGGGGTGCGGCGCAGGCGAATCCGCTGGCCTAGCTCACTGCGCACAAATCGAGTGGCGGCCTGCAGCCCTTCCATGGTTTCGGCTCGGGCCTCATCGGTACCGTAAATGCTGACGAAGATTTTGGCATGCTGGAGATCTCCCGATACATCCACATCGGTAATACTGACCATGCCAGCCCCGACCCGGTCATCTTTGATGCCCGAAATCAACATCTGACTGACCTCCTGCTTGATCAGCGAAGCCACCCGAGCCGCGCGACGACTGTTGGCCATAGGAATTCTCCTTGGAATAGGGACTCAAAAGCTACCTGGCCCGCTGGCACCCAGGGGCTAGGGAATAGGTTGCCGGAATTTGGCTCAAACGGTGCCCAGACCTAGCATGGCCCGCAGGGTAAAGGTGAGAAACAAGAATCCGGCGACTACTGCCCCGACTAGAGCAACAGCCGTAGAAGGTCGTCTCAGCAGGGGCTGCAGCGGCTCTAGGGCGTTGAACAAAATCCCCAGGGTAAAGGAAATTAAATAGCGGGGATAGCGAAATACGTTGTCAAAAAATTCTTTCATGGCTCAAAAGGGCGATCGCTCAGCGGTGCTCAGTTGCAATATGGGATGGCTCAAAAACTACCTGTTTAGCCTAGCTCAGAGGAAAAAGCGCCGATTTCCTAACCCTTTGATATATTGGGTGGCATCTCAAGCGTACATTTGATCCTAACAGCTAAATTGATCCGGCATTTTTCCCATCTAATCCGGCATTTCTATCCTAGACGGCAACCGTCCCGAGCCGCTGATCGGAATTTGGACTTCTTTTCAAACCCATTGGCTTCAAACCTGTTGGATCGGGCGGCGGCGGGGAGGCGATTTTGGTAGCGGCTACCGTCCATACCCCTACGGTCCGCCCCTTCTTGAAATGGGCTGGCGGTAAAGGCCGGCTGCTAGAACAGTACCAGCCCCATTTCCCAGCCCAGATTGGCACCTATTTTGAGCCGTTTATCGGCGGCGGGGCGGTATTTTTTGCCCTGCGCCACCGCTGCCAGTCGGCGGTGCTCGCCGATATTAATCCAGAGTTGGTGAATGTCTACCACATGGTACAGACCCAGGTGGAGCCGCTGATCGCCCGACTCAGGCAGCACCGACAGCGCCACGATCGCGACCACTACTACACCGTGCGCGCCCAGAATGACCTGCAGTGTCCGGTGGAGCGAGCGGCGCGATTGCTATACCTCAACAAAACCTGCTACAACGGCCTCTACCGGGAGAATTCTAAGGGCTATTTCAATGTCCCCATGGGACGCTATAAAAATCCCTGTATTTGCGATCCGGACCTGCTGCGGGCCGCCTCGGCAGCCCTGGGGCGATCGCGGGTGCACCAGGCTGCTTTCGACCAAATTCTCCAGCAGTCGGTTTGCCCCCAGGACTTTGTCTACTTTGATCCTCCTTACCACCCGATTAGCGTCACCAGCAGCTTTACCAGCTACAACCGCTATGGATTCACCACCCAGGACCAGGAGCAGCTCCAGCAGGTGTTCATAGCCTTGGCCAAGCGGGGAGTTAGGGTGATGCTTTCAAATTCGGACTGCCCCTTCATCCGAGAGCTATATGAGGGCTTTCCCATGCACACCATCTACTCGGCCCGTGCCATTAATTCCAAAGCCAAGCGGCGTGGGCGCATTACCGAGCTGTTAATTACGTCTTATTAGGTGAGGAGTCAGGACTCAGGAGTGAGGGGTGTTTAGCCTAACGGCATTCAAGAAAGGCGTAGCCTACCCGCAGGACTTGGAGTCAGGAGTTGGTGGGGTGAGGCTGGCCTTCTCCAAAATTCTCTCCCTCTCCTCTCCTTCCCCCCTCCTCACCTATTCACAGCTCTCCCGCCTGGGTCGAAACAGGTGATCGTGGGAGGGGTTGTAAAGCTGCGATCGCCGCTCCCCAGCGGCTAGGGCCGGACTGATCACATAGAGAGTCGTCCGAATCAGATCTTCCTGGCGGGTGACGGTGGCCATCTCCGCCAGGGGTACCACGCGGATCCGCTCATCGGGCCAGCCGATCCGAAAACAAATCGCTACCGGCGTATCCGGCGGATAATGCTCTAGCAGCTTGGCCTGGGAGCCTTCCACATGGCGGGCACTCAGGTATAGACACAGACTGGCTTTGTGAGCCGCCAGGGCCGCCAGGTCTTCGCTTTCAGGCACCTGGGTGCGACCGCTAATGCGGGTGAGAATGATCGACTGTACCAGTCCTGGAATGGTGAGTTCTAGGTTGAGCCTGGCGGCGGCGGCCTGATAGGCACTAATGCCAGGAATTACTTCAAACGGAATCTCAGCGGTACTCAGGGCTTGCATCTGCTCGTGGATGGCACTGTAGAGGCTGGGATCTCCCGACTGCAGTCGCACCACCGACTGCCCCCGTTGAACCCGCTCGATCATGAGAGGCAAGATTTCCTCCAGGGTGCGATTGGCCGTGCCAATGCGCTCAGCATCAGCCCGGGTCCAGCTGAGCACCTGGGTGGGCACCAGGGAGTTGGCGTAAAGGATTACATCGGCACTGGCCAAAATGCGGTGGGCCTTGAGGGTAAGCAGCTCAGGATCCCCAGGGCCAGCACCAACAATATAAACCCCCGACTCTAGGGTCCCTATGGGTAGGGGACTGTCGCGGTAAGGGTTCGTAACCGAGCCAAAAATAGCCATAGCTAGTCAAAAAAATTACACAATGGGAATGATCGGACTACTGAGTTTCAAGCCTTGATGAACTCTCAGTATATTCCCGGAAACCGGAGCCATCGGTAGGAAACTGAACTGGTAGATGCACCCTGATTCCGAGGCTCCGGAGGATTACCTCCGGAGTCTTTTCTTATTTTTATATCCTCTGAAGCTATTCGCCCCTTAGCCGCGGCCCCGTTGAGGTCAGGGCTGAGGCCTCGTGGTGACTGAATCAGCAATCCTTGGCTGCCCTTCTCTGCAATTGCCCCTTAAGTTTGAGAGAATGAAGCCCCATCTATGATTGCAGAGTTCTTTCCTTTGTCACCGCCCATGACCACCTCTAGCGCGACCCAGCACTACCAGCAGGTACTTTCCATCCGCACTCGCGGCAAATCTATTGAGCGATTCACCCGTCAAGTCCAGGAAGTGGTAGCAGATTCTGGTATTCAAACCGGACTGTGTAGCGTGTTTCTTCGCCACACCTCCGCCAGCCTGATCATTCAAGAAAATGCCGATCCAGATGTGCTGCGAGATTTGGAAAATTTCTTTGCTGATCTGGTGCCAGAGAGTCGCGACTACATCCATAGCACTGAAGGGCCAGACGACATGCCGGCCCACATTCGCACCGCTCTGACCCACACGTCGGAGCAAATTCCCATTGTGCAAGGTCGGCTGGCGTTGGGCACCTGGCAGGGTCTCTACCTGTGGGAGCACCGATCGCGGGGATCCAATCGTGAGGTCGTTGTCCACCTATCGGGGTATTAGGGTGGTTAGCGATCTGACCGGGTATAGCGCTATTCCGCCTGCGCCAGAGGGCTTTCGCTCAGGATTTGTGGGTATCGTTGGTCGTCCCAACGTGGGCAAGTCCACCCTGATGAATGCCCTGATTGGCCAGAAGGTGGCCATTACCTCGCCGGTGGCCCAAACCACCCGCAACCGCCTGCAGGGAATTTTGACCACTCCTGCCGCCCAGATTATTTTCGTAGACACTCCCGGCATTCACAAACCCCACCACGAACTGGGCAAAATCCTGGTGAAAAATGCCCGCACCGCGATCGCCGTCGTGGATGTGATTTTATTTGTGGTGGATGGCTCGGTTCCCGCTGGTCGGGGCGACCAGTTCATTACCCACTTGCTCACCCAAAGCCAGACTCCGGTGGTGCTGGGCCTGAACAAAATGGATCAGGCGGTGGATGCAGATGCTGCTGCTTCCTACCAGGCCATGGCCCTGGAGCAGGGCTGGCCGGTGTTTCAGTTTTCGGCTCTGACGCAAGCTGGCCTGGAGCCGATGCTAGCGGGGCTGGTTGAGCGGCTAGATCCAGGCCCTTACTACTATCCGCCGGACCTAATTACGGATCAGCCCGAGCGCTTCATCATGGCAGAGCTGATTCGAGAGCAGGTACTCCACCACACCCGAGAGGAAGTTCCCCATTCGGTGGCCATCACCATCGACCGGGTGGAGGAAGAGCCTGCCATCACCCGAATTTTGGCTACGGTCAGCGTAGAACGGGACTCCCAGAAGGGGATTTTGATTGGCAAAAAAGGCGCCATGATGAAGGCGATTTCCTCTGCCGCCCGGGAGCAGATTCAGAAGCTGGTCATGGGGAAGGTATATCTTGAGGTGTTTGTGAAAGTCGTGCCCCGTTGGCGCCATTCCCGGGGACGACTGGAGGATTTTGGCTATCGAATTGATGAATAGGCGGGGGGGGGTAGGGAGCTTAGCGCAGCCGCAGATTGTTATCCACCTGCTCATAGCCGCTGACTAGCCCCTGATGAAACACCACCTCGCTGCGATCGAAATAGTAAATCTCTTCGCAGAGGCCGTCGTTACGGCTAACGTGGGTTGGCGTCTGCGGCTGGACGCTTAGCACCTCGGCCCGGCTAGAGCCCAGCGTCCAAGCATCCTGCTGGCTTTGGAGGGGGAGTCCGGGCCGCATGGAAACCCTGAGATTGTCCTCCAGGTTAAAGTAGCTCACCACCTGATTGGCCTCTAAGAAAACAGAGCTGCTCCCGTAGTAAAGG
>PYEQ01000799.1 GCA_003017785.1 filamentous cyanobacterium CCP5
GGAGTGGTGGGGGGGGGATTTGCCACGGTTACCTCGATTACTTAGAAAAAAGTTGACTTTTTTTATGGGATTTGTGCTCAATTTTCTCAATTGTGTGTACCATCGCTGGTGAATATCTACATTTCTTGGCCAGCGACGGCGATAAAAGTCGGAGCAAACTCGCGAACATCAGGTGCGGTCGTTGTTATCTGGGAGCTAAATTACCAGTCGATTTAGACGCTTCGAAAGAAGGTTCGAAATCGATTAGCTCGCCAATGGAATTGAGAGTTACCCCTTAGAAAAACATTTCGTTTGTTACACGGTGAACGAGCGATCGCATCCGGTCAACGGAGATGGTTATCAGGGTAACTGGCTTATATTCCCATTAGCATTGCTGGGTTTTGTAGCTAAAAAGAAACAGTGGTAATCCTTTCACAAATTGTGTACCATGCGTTAGCACAATGGCCCCTACCGCCTGGTTTGTGGTTGTGATGGAGCAGTTTTCTGCGGATGGCTGCTAATGCTTCAAACGACTCTGTGGATAAGGCAGTGGATAGTCTAAAATCCCTTTTTTCGCGAAAACCCCCCGGCATTGGCATTGAGCTAACCCCGGAACGGGTCAACATGGCTCGTTTGCGCAAGCAGGGGAGCAAGCTCAAATTAGAGGCCCTGGCTTCTGTCGAAATTCCCGAGGGGGTGTTTGAAGAAGGGCAAATTTTAGACACCCCTGTCATGGCTGAGGCCATCCAAACGGTTTTGACCGAGAGTAAGGTGCGGGTCAAGCAGGCGTCGACGGCGATTCCGGGTCGGGCGATTACCCGGGTCATTCCGGTGCCCTCTGAGCTCGATGATGCCGAACTCAGGGAGATGGTGCTGAACCAGGAGGCCAGTCTCTACCTGCCCTTCCCGCGGGAAGAGGCGGATGTGGACTATCAAAAGCTAGGGTTCTTTGTCGATGAAGATGGCATCGAGAAGGTCCAGGTGCTGCTGGTGGCGGTTCGTAAAGACATCACCGATACCTATCTCGATACCTTTGCTCAGGCCGGTCTGGGGCTCAATGTTTTAGAAACCAGCAGTTTTGCGCTGATTCGCACCATTCGCGAGCAGCTGCGGCAGTTTACCCCCCAAGAAGCCGCTGCCATCGTCGATATCGAATTTGAGAGTACCGAGATTTCGATTGTCGTAGACGGGGTGCCCCACTTTTCTCGGACCGTGCCCATCGGCACCTATCAGATTCAAAGCACCCTCAGCCGGGCCATGAATCTGCCTCCTTCCCGCAACACCGAGCTACTGCAGGGCATGACCGTGCCAGCCTCTCCGATGGACACCGTGGGCTCGCCCCAGATGGGGGGGACGAATCCCGGCACCGCCGCCATGCTGCGTACCCTGGGAGAGCTCGCCGACGAGCTGCGGCGCTCCATTGATTTTTATCTCAATCAGGGAGAAGACATGGAAGTGGCCCAGCTGTTGCTGGCCGGACCGGGCAGCGCGATCGGGCAGCTAGATGAATTTTTTGCCCAGCGCTTGAGCCTGCCAGCCAGCCAGATAGATCCGATTTCGGCTTTGTCGCTCCAGGTGAGTGAAGAGATTCCAGCCGAGCAGCGGCCCGGATTGGCGACGGTGATCGGCCTGGGTCTTAGGGAGATGTAGGGAGCTATGTATAGCCTAGACGTCAACTTTCTCAATGATCGCCAAGATCGCACAGTCGAGGTCCGCTCAACCCGGCGATCTTCGGCTGCTGTGCCTGTGGGCGATCGCCGTCCCTTGCTATTTGGTCTGGCCGCTGGTTTGGCAGCGGTAGCCCTGGTAGCTGGCTACTGGCTGGTGCTGCGCAACCAGGTCAAAGAGCTCCAGGCTCGGAGTGCTGAACTCGACCAGGAAATTGCCCAAGTCCAAAGTCAGCTCCAAGAACTCAGCGGCATCCAGGCTCAAATTGCCGCAGTAGAAGCTGAGATTCAAGCCTTCGTCTCCATTTTCGACCAGATTTTGCCCTGGTCTGCTTTGCTGCAAGATCTCCGCAACAACACCCCGGCCAGGGTCCAAATCGAGACCCTATCTCAAACTGCCGGGGAAACCCTGTCCAACCAGGGAGCCGTCGAACCTCCCGTGGCTGGCGGCATTGAGCTGGTGGGTAAAGCCTGTAGCTTTGACGATGTAAACGATTTTCTCCTGTTGCTCCAGCGCTCTCCCCTGCTAGATGGCAACTCGGTGCGCCTCGTCAGCTCCCAGCGACCAGAGGAGCCCATACCCGAGGAAGAAGGCAACTGTCCAGGCACCCCGCCGGGCGCTCCTGAGTTCTTGGTTGACTACAC
>PYEQ01000800.1 GCA_003017785.1 filamentous cyanobacterium CCP5
AGATGTGTATAAGAGACAGCGCCACGACCCGGTGGTGCTGAACGTAGAGGTCGTGCCCCTGACCGATGGGGGCAACAACGTGCTGGGGGTCAGCATCAACTTTGTCGATGTCACCCACTACAAGCAGCTGCGGGATGAGTTAGAAACCTCCAAGCAAGACCTGGAAGTCGCCTACGAAGAACTCCAGTCCACCAACGAAGAGCTAGAAACCACTAACGAAGAACTCCAGTCCAGCAACGAAGAGCTAGAAACCACCAACGAAGAACTCCAGTCCACCAATGAAGAGCTGGAGACGATGAACGAAGAACTCCAGTCCACCAATGAAGAGCTGCAAACCGTCAACGACGAACTCCACCGCAGCACCGAAGAACTGAATCATAGCAACGCCTTTCTCGAATCCATCCTCACCAGCCTTAAAGGGGGCGTCACCGTCGTCAACCGAGACATGGTGATCCAGGTGTGGAACGAACAGGCCGATGATTTGTGGGGCATCCGGACCGAGGAGGCGATCGGCCAGTATCTGCTAAATCTCGACATTGGCCTGCCCGTAGAACAGCTGCGCCAACCCATTCGCGACTGCCTAACGGGAGCCAACGACAACGTCTCCGAATTCAGACTGAAAGCGGTCAACCGCCGCGGTCGCAACATCATCTGCCGCATTACCTGTACGCCCCTGGTAGGCAGTAGCGATCAGGTGCATGGGGTGATTGTGGTGATGGAAGAAGCCAACGGTCCAGAAAATCAACTGGATCAAGGCTGTGAATCTTGAGAAAAATATTGGGCAATCTCGAAGAGAACCTGTTTAACCAAGCTGCTCTCTAAACCATTAAGTATGACCCAATACAATTCCGGTTTTGATGGCTTGATGGCCCGACAGGGTCTAGTCGTTTAGTTATTTATCGGCTAGAGTTTATTTGAGCCTATAGCTCCAGAGTCGTTTAGTAACTCTTTAGGCCCTTCACTGGAGCTTCAGCTAGGGATAAGTAGTTTTCTTTATCCCTTTACCTAGCCACTCTCGACAATTCCTAGTTTGGAAAGAGCAGGGAAACACCGCAACACTGCCCTCTCGCCCGCTAAGTTGAGCGAACTTTTGATGAATAGCCTACCTTCGAACATCCAGCGCCTCCGGTTTTCTACCAGCCGCCGCCTGAAACTCGAGTCAATCAAGGTCGATCCCCTCCAGCCCCTCCGCAACTGGCTCGACCGGCAGCAAATCACTGAAGCCCAAACCGCCCACCGCCTTGCTAAGCTAATTCCGGCCCAGTGCCCCTTCGAACGAGACATTGCTCTGTTTGGCCGCAAAATCCTCCACATTCCGCCTCTGTGCCAGCTCAATCCGCTCTACGAAGAACTGGTAGTTCTCAGGTTCAAAGCCCTGTGCTACCTGGCGGACGAATGCGGCGAAGACATCTCCGCCTACATTTGATTTCGCCCTGTGGGCATGGCAATGCCATACCCCTACAGCATTGGTTCGGTGACTGAGTGAAACCGCACCGTGGCAGGCGATCCCGGATAGGCCAAAGCGGCCACCACGCTGTCCGCAGGCTGCCAGAGATGGAGCTGCCAGGTGGCCGGGGATGCCGCCGGAAGCTGGACGAAGCGAGGGGCGGTGAGGTCGACGGCGATCGCGCCAAAGGATACCCCCAGACCGATCCCGATGGCTTTGCCGTAGGCTTCTTTGCACACCCAATAGTGGAAAAACCGGGCGGCTCGTTCGTCATTGGGGCAGGCTGTCAGGGTTTCCTGTTCCGACGGGGTCAAACAGCGCTGAATTAGGCCGTCTAAGTCGCCCAACGGCTTGATGCATTCAATATCCACTCCCAAAAGTCCAGCTACGGAGCTTCCCTGGTCTGTGTCAGTCCCCAATGGTCCTCGACGGAACCCAATGGCGCACACCAGCTGATCCCCAGAGTGGGACAAGCTAAATTCCAGGCCAAGTTCCGTTTGAGGCAGCAGGTAGGGCTTGCCGTGGGGCGCATAGCCAAGGGCGATCGCCTGGGGATCGGTATCGAGGTACTGGCTTAGTAAATGCCTGAGGGTGCCTCGACAAAGGCCAAAGGTCAGCCCCTTCCGGTAGGTTTCCATCCGCTGGCGTTCGTCGTTGCTGAGGTAGGCCAGCAAAGCCGACTGGGGCAGCAGGGGCGATCGCATATCGCAATGCCAAAGATCAATTTCGCCAGGAAATTGGGCTATCGGGTGAGAATTCACGCTTGGCCCCTTTACCCCTAAAGAAATC
>PYEQ01000801.1 GCA_003017785.1 filamentous cyanobacterium CCP5
CGGCAGCGCCCGCAACGGCGGTGATCTATCCCCAAGTGTTGCCCCTCAGGCGCTGCCCTCTGCTCGATACCGTTGGACTCCGAAATGGGCAGCACTGGCGCTACAACCCGCTAGCCCAGGCCGATACTCAGGGCGTGACGCGATCGCTGCGTCCCTACCGCTGGGGTGACCCGACTCGACTTATTCACTGGCGGACTAGCGCCCGCTATGGGGAACTGCGGGTGCGCGAACTCGAGACCATGACCGCCAGCCGCGAAGTCGTGATCGCCCTCGACACAGCAGCCCGCTGGGATGAGACTAGTTTTGAGCAAGCGGTAGTCGCCGCCGCTTCGCTCTACACCTACGCCCTTCAGCAGGGGTTCACTGCCGTGCTTTGGTTACCCAGTTCAGCCGAGCAAGACAACCTGCTGCGAGAGCGCAATCGAGTGATGTACGCCTTGGCTGGAGTAGAACCAGCCCCAACTCATAACATGACCTCGTTACCCCAAAGAGCCACAATTTGGCTCACATCAGCTGGGGCAGAGGCGGCGACTTTGCCCACAGGCAGTCGTCAGGTCGTTTGGGGTAATGGCTCTGTAGCAGCGACCTCAGTCATCGGCTTAAGCACGTTGAGGATTGACCCCGATGAGCCACTAGAGACTCAACTTCAGGTCAACGTTACTTAGTTGCGATCGCCGAGGACACGATCGAACCTGAAAGCGCCTTACGACGCCAACAGGCACACAAGTGCTCTCACAAAGCGTCGCCTTGCTGCAGACACTCAAACTTAGCAACCCCTCACTTATACCAAATCCGAATCACAAACCCCCGATTCCCAAAAGGCCAACCTGTAGGGGCGAATGGCATTCGCCCAGAGGTATTGGGGGTATCCAAGCAGGATTTAGTATTAGGCGACACCCTGAGACATCGCAAGCAAAGCTAAGGGCGAAAAAAAGACAAAAAAAAGGAGAGCCCAAAATAGCTCTCCCTACCATCAGGGTGCATCTGATACCATAATAGCCCAAAAATTACATGGGGGGTGAGACCCCCTATTGATTTTTTTCAATTGGTCTAACAGGCATCATGCATTTAGCTTTTGACTAAGGAGCTGATTGCTGAGTTTAGGATCCACACGACCACCACTGCGCTTCATCAGCTGACCCACGAAGAACCCCTGGAGCTTTTTCTTGCCACCGCGATAGGCCTCTAGCTCCTCTGGATGAGCGGCCAGTACTTCGTCGATCATAGCCTCAATTTGAGCGGGATCAGAGATTTGGCTCAGCCCCCGTGCTTCTACGAGAGCCCTGGGCGAGCCGCCCTGAGTTAGCAACTCAGGTAGCAGATCCTTGCCGATTTTATTGCTGATGGTGCCGGCCTCAATCAGCTGCACCAGCTCAGCCAGGCTGGCGGGAGTCAGGGGCACTGCATCAATGGAGAGTTTCTCGTTGTTGAGGTAGGCAGCAATATCCTGGGTGATCCAGTTAGAGGTGAGCTTGGGGTCCGCCCCGGCAGCAACGGTGGCCTCAAAGTATTCGGTAATGGCGCGCTCGTCGCTCAGCACGCGGGCATCGTAGGGCGAGAGGCCAAACTCGGTCTCGTAGCGGGTACGCTTTTGGGCGGGCAGTTCAGGCAATTCGGCCAGCCAGCCCTCTTTTTGCTCCACCGACACCACAATCGGCGGCAGGTCGGGTTCAGGGAAGTAGCGGTAGTCGCTGGAGCCCTCCTTAGAGCGCATACTCTTGGTGCGCTGACTGCTCTCATCCCAGAGGCGGGTTTCTTGGACAATTCTCTCGCCCGACTCGTTGGCTTTAATCTGACGATCGATTTCGTACTCGATCGCTTTCTGAATGGCGCTAAAGGAGTTCATGTTCTTGATCTCCACCTTGGTGCCAAATTCCTCCTGGCCCACCGGACGCACGGAGATATTGACGTCGCAGCGCAGGGAGCCCTCCTGCATGTTGCCGTCGCTAATGCCTAGGTAGCGCACAATGCGGCGCAATTCTTGGGCGTATTCGGCGGCCTCTTGACCAGTGCGAATATCGGGTTCAGAGACAATTTCGATTAGGGGTACCCCCGCCCGGTTGTAATCAACTAGGGAATAGGTGGATCCGGCCAGGCGATCGCTGCCAGCATGCACCAGCTTGCCGGCGTCTTCTTCCATGTGCAGGCGGGTGATGCCAATGCGCTTACGGGTGGCCTCTTTAGTCTTCTTATCGATTAGCTCAATCTCCAGCCAGCCGTGCTCGGCAATGGGCAGGTCGTACTGAGAGATTTGGTAGTTTTTGGGCAGGTCAGGGTAAAAATACTG
>PYEQ01000802.1 GCA_003017785.1 filamentous cyanobacterium CCP5
GAGGGGGCCAGTGGTATCCCAAAGTTTGACTCGGCCGTTGAGGTAAATGTAGAGGCCAGCTTGGCCGGTGATGACCGCCAGCACTTTGAGGCCAAAGCTGCCCAACGAGAGGAACTCGACGGTGGGAAAGCGCTGGCGATCGCAGCCCCAAACCGCCGCTCATCCTTATCGCCAATTACCATCGCCCAGCCTCGCTCAGGGTCAAAGGGAGGCTGCTGAGGAATCAGTGGAGCCGAATGACCGCCATCTGTCTGCTCAAACAAGCCCCAACCGGGACCACCCCAGACCAAATGTTGCCCTACGGGGGCGTAGATCCAGCCCGCCTGGGGCATTCCCCCCACGACTCTACCCACCATTACGGCGTAGTGGTCTCGGCCCTGAATAAAGTCATCGGTACCGTCAATTGGGTCGACAAACCACAGGGGGCGATCGCTTCCCGCCCCTCCTTGACCATCACCCTGCCGAAACTGCTCAGCAGTGGCCCGGTTCTCTTCGGTAATGATGCCGTCTGCCGGAAAGAGCGCCTGCATACCGACTAGTAGCTTTTGGTCCAGCAGTTGATCGACGGTAGTTACGTAGTCGTCGACTCCCTTTTCAAACACCTGAAACGACTGTTGAGACTGCTGGCTAGCATAGTCGCCACAGGCAATCAGCAGCTGATGCAGGGCCGATAAATCAGACGAACTGATGGGGGACATACTAGGCTAAAAACCACGCGATCCCCAGCTTGGGGCAACACTTTGAGGCCACCCTCATACTAGATGTACCTGGTATGGGGGCAATCTTGCCTCTTCGTCAGTGTAGTCTGGCTCTGGAGCAGAACACCACTTAAATTCAGCACAAAAAAATGGGATGGCTAGCATATGCTAGCCATCCCACCTTAGGGAACGCGATACGGGCTTACTGAAGCACCAGCTTGACGTTGGCGTTCTGCAGACCAGGACGCTTAACCTCAGCCAGGGTCTTGTTGACCGCGTACTTCTGGTTGATGGAGTTGATCAGCTCAGTCTGGTTGTGCTTTTTAGCCACACCCCAGAGGTCAGCGATCAGATCAAAGGAGCCATCGGCATTACGAGACCAACCCAGATCGTACTCACCATCCAGAACGGCAACAAGGTCGGCGCGGACGCGCTGGCCGTTGTAACCGCGTACATCAGCTTCGGTCTTGGTAGCAATACCCAAGTCAGCCAGAGACTGCTTGAGAATCTCAGCATCGGTCACTTTGGTGCGAAGGGTGCTGAAGTGAGACATGGTGTTTCCTCCTGTAGGGAAATTGAGAGAGACAACGAGGTTTGAGAGAGACAAACCAGATAGCCCGTGGCTAGCTGGATACTAACTGCTAGCAAACGCTAGCCCTTCCCCCGGATACCGCCGGGAGGAAAGCCTGTTAAAACTCCATCCGCTGATACTCAGCGACGGAGGCTGCCGCCGGACGTGCACGCTGGCGGGCCCAATCCCGCAGGGCAGTCACCTGCTCACTCATAGTCTTCGACAGCGGCAGCGTAGCTCGAATCGCCGCAATAATGTCGAGTTGAGTGAACTCACGTCCTTGGGCAAACGCTTCATACATGGCCGAAATCAGCCCCTGCTCGATTTCAGCTCCCGAAAACCCATCACAGACCTTAGTTAACTGATCTAGGTCAAAGCGCTCAATGTCGCGACGGCGCTTTTGCAGATGGATTTGAAAAATGTCCTTGCGCTCTTCGGCGTTGGGCAGGTCAACAAAGAAGATTTCATCGAAGCGACCCTTGCG
This sequence comes from filamentous cyanobacterium CCP5, assembly GCA_003017785.1. Lineage (GTDB taxonomy): Bacteria > Cyanobacteriota > Cyanobacteriia > Phormidesmidales > Phormidesmidaceae > CCP5. The sequence goes on from PYEQ01000802.1 coordinate 1,754, forward strand.
CAGAAACTCGCTGGGCAGCTTCTCAACTCGGTTGGCCGTAGCCATTACAAACACCGGAGAAGTTTTCTCCGCCATCCAGGTAATAAACGTCCCAAACACCCGGCTGGCGGTGCCCGCATCCCCGGCCCCGCCAATCCCCGCAAAGGCCTTATCGATTTCATCAATCCAGAGCACGCAGGGGGCCAGGGCCTCCGCCAGCTGGATCATCTGCCGGGTACGGGACTCTGATTCCCCCACCAGTCCGGCAAACAGTCGGCCCACATCCAGCCGCAGCAGGGGTAGATGCCAGTGGTGGGCGATCGCCTTGGCTGTCAGCGACTTGCCCGTACCCTGGATGCCCACCAACAGCAGCCCCCGGGGATGGGGCAGGCCATACTGTCGGGCTTTTTCTGAAAATGCCTGTCCCCGCCGCACCAGCCAGTCTTTGAGGTTGTCCAGCCCACCGATGTCCGAAATTTGCTCGGTGGCCGGGTAAAAATCCAAAATCTGCGTCTGGCGCATGGTCTGGCGCTTTTCTTCCAGAATTAAATACA
>PYEQ01000803.1 GCA_003017785.1 filamentous cyanobacterium CCP5
GTGGCGTCGTTTTTGTCTTGAAGTTCTGCCTGGAGGGCGGCATATTCAGCGACGCTCAGGGGTTCCCCGGTCAAGGGCGATCGCGCCTCAACAATGACTTCCGTACGCAAGATTTCCTCAGGAGTATCTTCTGGAGGGGGCAGGCTGAGTCCCGGACGAGCCATTGGCCCGCCAGCTAAGGCCACCATCGAAGCGCCTAGACAGGCGATGACGGGCCAGAAAACTTTCGGGGTTTGGGGCGACGCAGCCATGGGCGGTGACGGTAGGTTGGACCCAGCTTACCGTGTTAGGCTTCAAGGGATCACCGGATAGGACGATTTGGCGACATGAATTCTCTGTGGATGAAGCGCTGGCTGATGGTACCCGCCGCTCTGGGCATGGCCTGGGGGCTAGGAACCATGCCATCCCTCAAGGCCCAGCCCGCACCGGATCAACCCTTAATTGAGGAAAGCGGCCGCATTGAACCCGCAAAAGCCACCTATAGCTTTGTCGGCAGCGCTGACCAGCGGATCACGATTATCCTTGACAGCGGCGACTTCGACCCGGTCGTGATGCTACAGGACGATGAAGGCAATGAAATTGCCAGCAACGACGACTTTGGTGGCTCCTTAAACTCCAAGCTGATTGTTTCTCTGCCAGCGGATGGCGAATATCAGGTGGTGGCGACCTCCTACGACGGCCAGGGAGGCGATTATGACCTGACCGTGCGCCCGGCCAATCCCTACGAGTCCCTCTATGGGGAGGGCCAGGATTCTCTGGCGGCGGAGAAATATGACGAAGCGATCGCCGCCTACAGCGCCGCCATTGATCTAGAACCTGAAGAAGTCCCCGCCTATCTGGGGCGAATCGAAGCCTATTTGGGGCAGGTCTACGCTGAGGCAGAGAATGTTGAAACCCCTGCAGACATTCCCGCCGATACAAAATCCTTGATCATCGCCGATTTTGAACAGGCGGCGGACTTGATTGAGGCCCTCGGCAATCTAGGCTGGGCCCAGTCCCTGCGAGAGCAGGCAGATGTTTTGCGGGGCATCCCGGCCGAATCTGAATCAGACGCTTAAGACGCTTAAACAGAAGCCAAATCGCTGATAGAACACCGCATTTTCTCAAAACTTGTCCGGACGGAGCGCTGCCTCACTCGAATACTTAAACGGTAGATGCACCCTGATTGATGTCCCTCGGTTTCGGCTGGGGGATTTTATTATTTTTTCTAGCTGCTAATCACAAGATCGGGCTAGTGGTTTAGTCTACACGGGGCTGCCATTGCCCATTTAAGCCTTAATAGAACAAAAAAAGGATGTGCATTAAGCACATCCTTTTTTGGCTATGGCCGTGAAATCAGCCTCTATTCGGCGCTGACCTTGCGGTAAGGTACCGCAGTAGCAATGTTGATGCTGCCGGTTGAAACTTGGGCCGGAGCAGCACCGGTGGCACCGATGCTGCGGGCCATGCCGAGGAAGTTGACCGGGCTGCCTTCCTTGGGCGCCTTGTCCTGAGGAACGAAGCGCTTGACCTGGGTCTGCCAAACAATTTGAGGGAAGCCCAGGATATTGCGGTGGTAGGCGTCGTAGCGGGGATTAGAAATGTGAATCGGTCGCTCACCCTCGGCCCGACCGGGAAGAATCCGACGGCGCTGATAGGGCACGGTGGTGTAGCCGAAGTTTTGGATATAGTCTTCGCTGTCGAGCAGTTCGTCGATGAAGCCCGCGATGCCCTTGGTAGCTACCTTAATGGACCAGGCAATCTTTTCGCGATCGCTATAGACTTCGCGTCCCAGAATCTTTTGGACGCAATGTTCTACGAATTTGTAGTTGCTATTTTTCTCGTAGAAACTGTTGTAGAAAGTCTTGGAAAGCGCCAGCCCACGAATGAAATCGCGGACAGTAATCTGACCGAAGCGGAGCTGAGACTCCAGAATGGGTTCGCGATCCCACTTAAAGGCATAAAAAAACATCTGCTGATAGGCAGCCTCGATCAGGGCATCCATGTCGGTGGGGCCCGTGATGTCTTCTGAGGAGTAAATCCTGGGCTGCTCGTCGCCAGGGACAAGGTATCCCTCGACGCGTTGATTTTGGCTGGAAGGCTTGTAGTCTAACAACGGAAGCGCCACGCTTGAATCTCCAGAATCTTAGGAAAGTTTACAAACTTTAACCCCGATCATAAGGGAATGGCTGCCGCGTACCGATGACGAAAATGAAAATCATCACACAGCTTAACATTCCGTTGGGGCTTGCGGTTTGCCGGTTTTGGGCAATTGCAATGACAGAATTAGACCGCAGAGGCGGGGGG
>PYEQ01000804.1 GCA_003017785.1 filamentous cyanobacterium CCP5
GCCAGCCATACAGTTGGGTTAACTGTCGGGCACTGTGGCGCTCAGCGTCCAACAGGGTAGTCACGACAATCAGGGATTGGTCTCGCCATCCCCGGCGGGTAATCCGCAACGCCACTTCTCGCACCATCAGGGTGTCCGGCAACGCCTCAAACGCCTCTCGGCTCATATGCTCAGGGCATCGAGTCGGTTTTGTCCATTCCACCTGGTGGTCGCCAATGCCATGCTTTTTGCCCTTCCGAAAATCGGTATAGCGGGCGTGGTGTTTTCGTAATACCCCATCGGCTCCCTGTTGCTGAATCAACGCTAAATCCACGTAGCTGCCGTAGGCTTGGTCGGCCATCGCGATATCGCCGGGAGCGAGGTCCAGGTAGAGCTCACGACTCATGACAATTTCACTGGTGCTCCAAGGTGCGACGCAGGCCGAGACGACCGCCCCGGTCAGCAGCGAAAAGAACACCACAATTCGGGCAATGGGAAATCCACACCCTGGCGTTTGATTCCCATGCTGAGGATAGGCGGCTTGATTGGCTTCACTATCACTCATTACCACCGTGCTGCCATCAAACACCCGCACCCGACGACCACACCACGGTTGGTCTGCTGGTACCTGCCGCTCCAACGACTCAGCGCTTTCAGCAATCAACCGTTGCAGCAGAGGTTCGGGCAGTCGTTGTCGGGCTTTGCTATACCCCCCCGTATCGGACGATGGGGGAGGCGCTCCGACGGCCATGAGTCCTTGCCTGAGCCATTTGACCGTGTTACGCAAGCTTTTGTCAGCACACAGCACTTGATACACCATCGCCCAGAGGGTAACCAGGGGCGTGTAGAGTCGCTGGCGATAGCGAGTGCCGGTCTCCTCCAGAAGGGTCTCTAGTCTAGAGTCAGGCAACATATCCTGCCAGGGTAGCCCCAGGCTCTGAAACAACTGTTGCTTGAGAATGGCACTCTGATGCGGCATGGTAGAGCTGAGTGAAAAACGCTGTAGTCCACTCTTCTCAAGCTTTGCGTCTCTTTTCTACCTGCTTAAGTCAGTGACATTGATCCCTGATTGTCGTGACTACCCTGTTGGACGCTGAGCGCCACAGTGCCCGACAGTTAACCCAACTGTATGGCTGGCGATGGCAAGCGGCCGAAATCAACTTGCGTCATCTCAAAACCACCTTGGCCATGGAAATGCTGACGGCAAAAAGTCCAGAGATGGTGCGCAAAGACCTCTGGGCGCATCTGCTGGGATACAATCTGCTGCGCAGTCTGATGGAGCATGCGGCACCCTTGGCCGACTATCAACGCGCTCGCTTATCCCTGCAAGGAGCTCGCCAAGGGTTTCGAACTATCCTTTCGACCTTAGCCCTGGGGGCTCGAACCGTACGCAATGCTTTGTTTAGCGATCTACTCAACGAGATAGCTACTGACCTGCTACCGGTTCGTCCCCGCAGACAAGAACCTAGAGTCGTCAAGCGAAGACCCAAACCCTTTCCTCGGATGCGGCAACCTCGCGCTGTCCTCAAAGCTCAGCTGGCGGTCTGATTCAGGTTAAGTCAGTGACATTGGTCTAAAGATCGCCTGACTGCCTGCCACCAGGGCGAGATCGAAGCAGTTGATGGTGAGAGCGCTTTTGCCAACTTCAGAAACCAGCTTTCTCTATAAAGCAGAGCCGCTAACCCTATTACAGCCCAAGCAATAAGTCAAAGCCTGGACAGCTTACTGCTTTCTTTAAAGTGCTTATATCTTGCAAAGAAACAATTAAGCCTTACTTATGAATCAATAAGGCTTCCTTTAGAACGTTTACTGCTTTCTTTAAAATGCTTATGTCTTGAAAAGGAAAGCTTAAACTTTACTTATAGATCAATAAGGCTTTCTTTAAAGTGCTTATGTCTTGCAAAGAAATGCTTAAGCGTTGCTTATGAATGAATGAGGCTTTCAAGGAAAGTCTTACTCGCTTCTCAAAAACGTTGAATGAGAGCGGCAACGTCAAACCTTTTTCCATCCCCTTGTGAGGTTAGTGGAAAAGGGAAAGGCAGAAGGATGAAGGCAGAAGGCAGAAAATCTGACATTCAGGTACCCAGAATCGGGCAAGGGCTTTGATAGCGAAGCGCCCCATTAGGTTGCCAACAGGTATCCTTTTCATCCTTCATCCTTCTGCCTTCTGATTTTCCACTGTTTCCGTTCCCTTGCGGGGTAATTGGATGGGGAAAGGATGAAGGATGAAGGCAGAAGGCAGAAATGTAGCGAAAGTTCTTGGGTTAGCAGCGGGAGTGAAATCAAGAGCGGTGACCTAA
>PYEQ01000805.1 GCA_003017785.1 filamentous cyanobacterium CCP5
GTCTTGGGGCCGCCCGCCAGCGGCACATGGGTCTCGGCCAAACGCTCTGTAGCAAGTTCCAGCGCCAGGGCAAAGGGCTTTCTGACGTAGGCCTCAAAGTCATCGCGGTGGGCGTCGTACCAGGCTTTTTCGTTATGGTTGGCCAGCCCCTCTAACAGCTCAAAGGATGTCAGGGTGAAGTTAGGCTCCGGCATAGTTCTATCTCAACGGGTCTAAGTTATCTGTCCAGGCGGCAAACCCAGCGCCCTTATCAAAATCTGTATCGCAGCCGGGCTTATTAATAAGTAGCATGATATCAATAAGAAAACAAATATAGAATATTCATTGAGGCATACCAGTTTTGATATCAATGAATCTAAAAACGCTGAGCGCATTTATCGTGCTGGCCGAGGAGCTGCACTTCGGGCGGGCGGCCCACCAGTGCGGCATCTCGCAGCCAGCCATGAGTCGTCTGCTGAGCGAGCTAGAGGCCGATCTGGGGGTAAAGCTGCTCAACCGCACCTCCCGCGAGGTTTCGCTGACGAGCGCCGGGCGGGGGTTTCTCGACTCGGCCAGAAAGGCAGTAGCCTATGCCGATATGGCGGTGCGGGCAGCAAGGGCCGGGGCGGTCGACGGCATTGACTCGCTGACGGTGGGAATGGTGATCGGCACAGAGCAGCCCTCGGTAGGCGTGCTGATTGCAAAATTTAAGCAGGCTCACCCCGAAACCCGAGTGGCGCTGCGGCGCATTGACGAGCGAGACATTGGGGCCGCGCTGACGGATGGGGAGATCGACGCGGCGATCGCCTGGACCGTTGCTATCCCCACTGGACTGCACCGTCGCCCTCTGGGTACGGTGCCGATGGCCGTGATGGTGCAGGCTGGTCATCCCCTGGAGCAAAAAGAGCCGGTGAGCTGGGCCGATCTGGAGGGCTACCCGATTATTCTCCCCGATCGCGATCGCCAGCCGATTATCTACGACCACTACAAGCGCTACACCGCTGAGGCGGGCTTTGAGCCAGCGATCGCCGTCGATGTCTCGACTATGGCCGACGCCCTGGCGATGGTAGCGGGCGGCGTCGGCGTCGGCAATGCGCCCGTGGTGCCGGGGCTGAGCTATCCGGGGGTGTCAATTTTGCGGCAGGAGCCGCTGTTTGAGTTTAGCTATGAGCTGACTTGGGCGCATACCGTGCCTGCGGTCGAAAGCCTGCTCGAACTTTGTTAGGCACCTTTAAATATCCGGGACAAATCAGCCGCTGGGTGATTCCGTAGTTACCTATCAAGAACAACCTCTATCACCTCAACAGATCAGTCTTTCGAAACCTATACAACTACTTGGAAAATAGGATTTGGAGCAATTATTGGTTTGATTGGAGGTAAAGCTGCCAATTAACAATAACAAGTATTAATAAATAAGAGAGCTGCTCCTTAGATCACCTACTTTTACTTTAAATTCCATACTGTTTTTGTTTATAAGCAGATATGGAATCTACCACCTTACTCTAGTGGGGGCGATCGCAGGGCAGCAACTCACCTAAGCATTTATGTTTTGTGCAGGTGATAGAGATGCCTGGGTGATCGTATTTTCTTCGGCATCTAGCTCCCTGGCCAGGAAGAAATTCAAGAAGGTGCGAATCAGGGCCAGTAGGCCCAGGCGGATTAGGGCTTCTAGAGAGGGGGCAACGGTGGTGTTGACGATGTCGGCCCCGAGCTGAAATTCCAGTGCCAAGGAAAGCCAGAGGCCGAAATTAAGCCTGATTTTCGCTAGAGATACATCAGGATCGCGATTTGTCTGCCGACCTGAGAGGGCATATCGCCAGCGCTGTTTGACGGCAAGTTGCACGGTGGTCAGCAGGCCGACCAGAATGCAGAGCACGGAAATACCTTCCAGGATGGTCTTCAACGATCCGGCTAAGCTATTGATCAGCTGCTCCAACAATTCCATCGTTTGCACATCCTTGTAAATCAGAATAAATCAGAGAGGCTGTTAATGTGCGTCATCCAGGGCAATGACGGCACCTGTCGGTTGTCGGCCATAGGGCTGAGCGGTTGAGGTCAGCGGCGTTTCTGCACCTGCTTTTGGTTTGCCTCGTCGTTGGCGAAAGGCAATTACTGGTTGATAAAAACTTGCCCTTAGATGTAAACGACCCTAAACAGAAGGGTATCGCTCTCGTAGTAGGGCAGATAGTACGTGTTGCCAAACACGTAATACTCCTGACTACCCCGCTTTAAGGTGGTGTAGCCTTCGGGTACGTAGGGCACGATCGCACTCTCGGGCGCATTGACAACGACATAAT
>PYEQ01000806.1 GCA_003017785.1 filamentous cyanobacterium CCP5
AGATGTGTATAAGAGACAGCTATGATGCCACCCAACCGGAAGCCGTAGGCGAGTTTGAAGCCTATCGCCGTGCTGTCGATAAAGACGGCCTTAACCCCAGAGGGAATGACGTGATTAAGGTCGTCTGGGGGCTGTCCCCTGGCAGAAGTGCTGCCTATGAATCGGCTCGAAAGCGTCGAGATGATTTCGCCAAACGACTCGACTATTACCGTTTTGAGGAAGCCTAAATGAGTCAACGAACCTATCAGCAACCCCGCCGCCGCTCGAAGGCCTATCGCCCCGATGCGGCCCCGTGGAGAGTGGACATGATCAAGTTCTTACTGCTAGGCGGGGCCGTCGCCCTGATTGCCTACGATGCGGCCGTAAGCTACTCCGGCTTCCAGAAGCTGGGGCTACCCGGTCGAGGCCCGCTGATTTTCGCCGGTCTGATATTCATCTGCCAGCTGGCGATCGGCGTGCTCCATGCTCTCGGTGAAGACTTCGGCAGCATCACCGCCGCCGGCGATGGCTCTGACCTGATAGACCCTATCTGGCGCTGGGCGCTGTTCAGCGTCTATGCCGTCGATGTGGGTTCCAATGCCCTGGAGTTTGGCATCCGTCAGCACCTCAACTGGCTGGCGGTGGCTGACCCGGTAAACGCGATCGGCAATGCGCTGCTAGTGCTGGGGCTGGCGGTGCTGCTCACCTTTGCCGATGAAATCTGCTTCCGGCTCTATGACAAGGTGGCCGTCGCCAGCCGTCGCAATGCTGTCTATGCCCGTGCCCACAGCACCAACGTCAAAGCCCATCAGCTTTATCTCGATGGACAGCGGGAAGTGGTGACCGAGCAGGCCCGTAACCAAGGCATGACGGAGGGAGCATCATGGCGCTTTGGCGAAGGGCTCTAGCCATCCCCCAGAACGCCTGGAGGTACAGCCAGCAACGGCCCCTGGAAGCGTTCGTCTATGCGGCCCTGTTCCTAGCCGCTGCTTATTTCGCCCGCCTGGTGCTGGCGCTGCTGGCGCTGGTGCTAATGGGCGGCGCTCTGTACCGACTGATCAACTATGAGGGCTTGAACCATGACCGGGATTAAGCCTTACCACACGTCAGGGGTGGGTTCTCGTCTTTCTTCCAGTCCCGAACGGCTAAACCCTTCGTGTGGGTCTTTGTTCTTCTCCGGAAAGGCTAAACCTTTCCTGTGGGTTTTCGTTCTTCTCCGGAAAGTCAATGACTCTCCTGTGGGTCTTTGTTCTTCTCCGGAAGGGTATACCCTTCCTGTGGGTTTTCGTTTTTCCTGGAACGGCCTCACCCAGCCACGGCATTGATAACTCCAGGGCGGAACCCCTATAGGGTTTCTAGTAAATCGGAGCGGATAACTCCCACGGGATAACTCTGGGGCGGAAACCTTAAGGTTTGTAGCAAATCGGCGCAGACAGTTCAGGTCTGCTGCGTCGCTCCCACCGAATAATTTTGCGGCAGAACGTTACAGACGTTCTAGTAAATTATTCCGACTCGCTACCACTTGCTGACTCTGCGCCAAAGGGCTTAAGGGTACTGGAAAATCGCAATCAGCCACACCAGCCCTAGACGGCCTGCAATTACTGTTTACCTTCACCCCTAAATAGACGCTATTTCTTACTAAGAAATAGCGTCTATTTCAGCCTTTTTCTAGATATACAACAAATTGCATATAAGGCCCAAAATCTTTGCTACAAAAGGCTTGCAGCCTTCGAGTCTTCGTGTTACCTATTGGATCAACTCGATACTTTTGAACTATGAAATTTCAACCGCCTTTCACTGATGCTAGAAATTTGGCTGAATTAATGTCCGTTTCAAAATCTTTTCTAAGAGACCTTCGTGACGTTGGTGAATGGAAAGAAGGTATTCATTGGGTGTTCTTAAACCCTAGGAATCCCAGCAGCGGCATTCGATATAACACCGACCTCTGTCTTCACTGGTTGGCTACCCGTCACTGTCCCATCGTCCATGACCGGGCTGTCCAGCAATACCTGGAGTCCCTCAGCTACAACGAGTCCACCCCCAATAAAAAAGCCGCGCCCGCAAACGGCACGGCCTTGAGTCATAAGGAGTAAAAAATGCTTTCCTTTTCAATTCTTACTCACCTCGACAAGCTTACGCCAGTCGAGGGCAAGTCAACTGCTACCAACGGCTGTCTCTTATACACATCT
>PYEQ01000069.1 GCA_003017785.1 filamentous cyanobacterium CCP5
ATGCTGGTCGGAGGTGTGGTTCCACACCTGGTCAATCAGGACTTTTAGGCCCAGGCTGTGAGCTTTTTCCATCACGTCTTTGAAGTCGCCCAGGGTGCCAAACACTGGATCGACTGAGCAATAGTCGGAGATGTCGTAGCCAAAATCCCGCATTGGCGACTTAAAAAATGGCGATAGCCACACCGCATCCACATTCAGGTCGGCAATGTAGTCTAGCTTCTGGTAAATTCCCGGCAGGTCGCCGATACCATCCCCGTTGCTATCCATAAAGCTCCAAGGATAAACCTGGTAAATTACGGCGCTGCGCCACCATTCTGTCTGCGGATGCATGGAAGTCTCAGTATTGCGATTCTGGGCGCAGTCTAAGAAAAATCCTGACGGCTGACGACTAACTATGGTGAGAGATCCCCCGCCAAAACCGTCATTAAAGGAGACGACTAGCACTCGGACACGACCTGGCGCGCGATCGCCAAGGCAGTGGCCCGATTGCCATAGCATCGCTACACAGACAAAACAAAAGCGCCCTGGCCAAAGCCAAAGCGCTTTTACTCTAAATTTGGTGGCGGGGCATGGATTTGAACCATGGACCTTCGGGTTATGAGCCCGACGAGCTACCAGACTGCTCTACCCCGCGGCGGTTTTTTCAGTATAGCGATAGATGTTCATAAGCAACAACCTAATTGGCATATTTTTTGCCAGTAGTTTGGCCATATAGGGGTTAATCCCTAAACCATGACCATTTCACCCACTACATCTAGGCGCTTAAACTGCCCTAGCTCCATGTAGGTTTCGGCCAGCTGTTCCGCCGCAGAGGGCGCCAGCCAGCCCAGCTGCTTGAGGAGATGAATAGCGATCGCGTGTTTTGCCCGCTTCGAACCGTCCACCACCTTGATGGCCACGCCCAGCCCCTGACCAACCCGACCAATGCACTGAATCCCCTCAGCACCAGATTTGCTCACCAGAGCTCCCTCGGAATATTTCATCAGCTCGGTATCAAACGCACCCGGTCCGGCAATCATTTCCGGATAAGTAGTCATGGCGCGTACAATCCGCTCCATTTCCAGATTGTCACCGGAGGAGAGCTTGGCAAACAGGGTCGCCATCTGACTTAGCTGCATACAGTAGGTGGGGGCACCGCAGTCATCGTGGGCCATGATGAATTCATCGGCGGGCATCCCCAGCAGCTCGGAGATCTTTGCCACAATTAAGGTTTGCAGCGGATGGTTACGATGGAGATAGCTTTCTAACGGCCAGTTACGCTGCTGACAGGCCGCCAGCATACCGGCATGCTTGCCAGAGCAGTTGTACTCAAGGGGGCTATTCTTCCCGTCCGGGATTGGGCATCTCAAATCCGATGGCTCCAAATCAATTCGCCAGAGAATGCGAAATACCTGCCTCACCTGCTCCATAGTGCCGTGGTGGGAACTGCACATGATGGCTAGATCTTGGTCATCTAGGCTGTAGCGTTCGAGGGCCCCTGTAGCCGCTACGGCCAGCGCCTGGAAGGGCTTGAGGGCAGAGCGAATAAAGGTTTCCTGCTCGGCATTTCCCGCCAGAGATAGGATGCGGCCGCGGTTATCACACACCACCCCGTGGGCGATGTGGGTGGATTCTAAAATGCCTTCGCGCAGTAGCTGTACCTGCAACTCGTGAACATGATGTCGCTTCACCCGATTTGTCATGGCCTAGACGTACCTGTCATGGTTTTTGCGGTCCTAGATAAATTGCCATGTAATCAGGCTAAGCGCTAGCAGACCAGCAAGAATCCCAAAAGTTCTGCGAATCCGCCGCAAAATGGGCGCCACCTGATAGTCCACCAGCAGGCGATCGCGACTGACAACGTCATCGGGCTTCACCCAGATCTGGCCGTCGTACCAGCCAGACTCTTCGTAGGGGACGGCTTTTTGGCGTAGCCGTCCCCCCACGTGGGCCCATCCCGTATAGAGCTGAACCAGCATCAAAACGGGCATCACCAAGGCTCCTGAGGCTGCACAGAGTAGAAAGGCCGCTGGCTGCTTGGCCGGAGCAAAACTAGCCGCCGTCACCGGCCCGCTGACTATCCAACTCAACACCCAAACCACCACGATGGGCTTGATATAGCGCCCTAAATCACGCCCGCCCCAGCTGTAAAACCAGGACTCGCGCATATTCTGGTATTCATTGATGGGCTGCTGTTCAGCCGGGACAGGGCATCGAGGAGGCATTACGGGCATAGCAGGGGCATGACGTCAGGGTTGACTGGCTTTATTGTGCCTCAGAAGCCGCCGCTAGGGTGGCAAAGTCAATGGGCTCTGCGTGCCCCCAAAAGGCCTCTAAATCGTAAAAGTCCCGCTCCTCTGGCATAAAAATATGCACGATGACTTCGCCGTAATCTTGGAGAATCCAGCTGCTCTCAAGCTGACCTTCGGTGCGAAGAGGCTTGCGGTGCAGTTTAGTCTCAACGTCTTCCTGGATGTTGCGGGCGATCGCCCGTACCTGCACTGCCGAAAACCCTGTCACTAAAACGAAGTAATCCGCTAGGTAGGACACATCTCCGACCGGCAAAATCTGGATATTACTGCCTTTGCGATCATCGGCGGACTGGGCGATCGCCAGCGCCAGCTGTAAAGAAGTATCGTTTTGTAAAGTCGGATTGACTGCCTGCAGGGCCGACGTCCGTGGACGAGGAGAGTCAGAAAAATCAGTCATGGAGAAGGCTCGATTCCTCAATTCAACGAGTTGACAATTCATCTAACTAATCCAGGTTGAATCCCTTCATGCAGGCTTCGGATGCATGGTCTTCAGACCTGCGAACCAGCTAGAATTCAAGCTTTTTTACCCCAGCTTTGCTGACGTAAATGGGCTAGGCGGCCATAGTCCATTAGCCCTTACGATGCTGATCACATTGTAGAAGATGAATTTCTTAGACGGTCCACCGCTTAACATCCCGACTTCTGAATATCGGCAAGATCCCAAAACTTTGACAGCGTATATCATGTTCGACAATTGTTAAGCCTTGGTAATTCCTCGATGCGATGGGAATCATTGAGGCTACAACAAAGGACATCAATTGAGGACACTTCAATGCAGGGCATCATCCTCGTAATCGCAGCCATTTTAGGCATTATCATTGGCGCTGGTATTGGCTGGTGGCTGCGGCAGTCCCGCATTGACCATCTGGCGGAAGCCCTTCAAGCCAGCCATGACCATGGTAAAACCCTGGAGCGCGAGCACGAGCGTCGTCTCCGGGAGGCGACCGAACAGCTTCTAAAAGACTACGAGATCCAACTGGCCGAAAAAATTGAGCGCTATCAGGATCATCTTGAGGAGCGGATCGAGGCAATTGAGCGGGAGTACCAGGGACGCTTTGCCGTCGCTGCCCAGGGGCAGCGGCAGGCGATCCTGGACGATGGTAACAGGGTTCCTCTGCAGGCCCAGTCTCCGGCGGTCCATTCTCTGGAGGCCCAGATTAAACAAGAGTACGAGCAACGGCTCCAAACCACCTCCCAAAAAGTGCAGCATGCCTATGAGCAGCAGCTCCAGCAGGAACTGCGCGATCGCAAGGCTGAGCTCCAGCACCATTACGAAGCCCGCCTAGCCGAAAAAATTGAACATTATGAACATCAGCTAGCCAGCCAGAAGCTCCAGCTCGAGCAGGAATTCGACCTCAGGCTCCAGGCCCTCACCGCTGGACAGGAGGCTGCCACCGATTTTGAAGCTAAGCAAAGAGCCACCATCGAAGCCGAGTGCCAAGCCGCCTATGAGCAAAAACTAGCCGAAAAAATTGAGCACTACCAGGACGATCTCAGCCGCCGCCTAGATGACCTTAAAGCAGAATACGAGGGCCGTCTTCAAGCTGCCCAGCCCGCCATTTCCGCAGAAGAAATGGAAGCGGCGATCGCAGCTCGACTCCAGACCGACTACGAACAGAAGCTAGCCGAAAAAATCGAGTACTACCAGGACGATCTCAGCCGCCGCCTAGCGGATATGCAGCAGGAGTTTGAGGCTCGACTACAGCTGATTCAGGCTCAACCCTCCGAGCCCGTATCTCCAGCGGCCGACACCACTCCTGGAGATACGGACGAAACCACCATCCAAGCAACACCACCCGTTTCTCCACTCTTTGTAAATTCAGTGTCCGCCCAATCAGAAGAGCCCTTGGTTGACGAAGTCATAGCTAACGATGACGTTAATGCTCCTGATTGGGACCCAAATTATGCCACTGCGGTCTCCGATCAACCGGAAGACGCCCTTCCCATGGCCACAGATAGCCCCCCTGACCTCGATCAAACCGATGTCGAGGACTCCTTGGACCTTGATTTTCTGGCAGGTGAAGAAACCGCCAATGAAATCTCTATGCCCAATGGGACTGCAGCGGACGAATCCGTTGCACCCACAGTCTCGGACCAGGATCAAGATATTCAAGACCAGGAAGCCGGGATTGACTTGACTGCCAGCGACTTAAACAGTCCTGACTTTGAGCTATGGGGCGAAGAAACCAGCTCTATGGAACCTGAAACCCCAGAAGCGTTCTCCCCATCCAACGAAGGCTTAGACTTTGGTGAATCTGACAATCCTGGGTTTGATCTGAGCGATCAAGAGACTAGCTCCCTCCCCCCAGATAACCTAGGAAACCTCGACTTAGCGGGGGATGAGGCTGAGGTTTCCGAATCCCCTGACTTTGACCTGGGTGGAGCCGATGTGAACCCTGCTCCGGTTGATGGCCTTACTGCCCTCGATCCAGATAATCAGGGCCTAGATTTTGGCGATTCAGATACCGACTCGGCCGAACTCAACTTAGGCGATGCAGCCCCCAGCCCCGAAGCCGGTGGCGATTTTACAGCTTTAGATGGGAATGACTCCGATGGAGATCAAGACTTTCTCTCTGAACTGAATTTGGACTCCGATGGTCCGGATTTAGACTTTAACGATGATGACTCGGAGGACTTTTCTCCCCCTGTCGAGGATTTAGGTGGATTCAGCAATGATGTCGCTGATGCCGATGTAGAGGCCGTGTTAGCCGGTTTATCTGACGAAGCCTCTAATCTTGCGCCGACTGAGCCAACCACGGAGTCGGAGTCGAGAAATTTGGACCAGCTTGATTCCCTAGAAGAATTATCTTTCGACGACGGGTTTTCGACGCAGGAGCAAGATCCAGATCTTGGCGGAGAGCTAGATTTGGGAGATAGCAGTGGCGGAGACGAATTCAACCTCGACGACCTGCTGTTTGAACAAGCCGATGGTGATCAAGATTCTGACGATCCCTTTAACCTGAACGATATCGAGAATCTCAGTTAGGGTTTCCTTATTTCCTGGCCAATCCGGCAGGAGTGGCCAGGTCTTTTCGCTGTAGACGCTGTAACTCCTGGGTTAAGGAATCCTCGCTGCGCTGGGCTTCCCACCGGCCTGAGCCAAAGCCACGAATGGTCCACCCCCCCGACATATAGTTGCTATCGGCTGAGAGGGTGCCATCGTAATAAATAGGCGTCGGAGAACTGGCCAGGTAGCGTTTCAGAAACGTAATACTGCGCCCTGCCAGATGGCCGCTGGCTTGGGCTTCCCCGAGGTTACCATCGTCTAGGATCCGCCCGCTGACAGTATTTTCCGCCTGTACGAAGGTTGCCTCAAATCGGGTGGGTCGTCCGGCCTGCCAATAGGTACCGGTCCAGGCTCCGCTTACATCGGCCATAGGTTTGGTTGTGTCTGCACTGCCAGTATTTTGGCAGGTTCAGCAGTAGGATTGAAGAGAAAAGACCTGCCCAAAGCCCCATGCGACTGTTTTTAGTCTCAGCCCTTGTGATTTCGTTTCTGGCTATCTTGTTTGCGTCGCAAAACAACACGCCGGTAGAGATTCGCTTTTTTAACCAGGAATTTAGCTATTCCCTAGCCCTTGTACTGCTAGTGACTCTGGGCATCGGTGCCATTATCGGTTTGTTATTTTCACTGCCCGCGATCGTCCGGCGCGGCTGGCGCAGTTCTCGACTTCAGCGCCAAACCGGGGATCTCAATACTCAAATTGAGCAGCAGTCCCAGGTACTAAATCGCGAACGGCATAGGCTAGAAACGACCCGGGAAAACTATCGCGACCTGCTCGATGCACTGAACTTGGTTGATCCAGTCACAGGGCTGCTGCGACCTGACGCCTTAAATCAAGCGACGGCATCACTGCTTAAACGGATGGCCAGCCGGATTGGGGACGATCGCTATCGTTCAGTGGGGGTATTGACGTTGCAGTCCGTTTTGGCTCAGCCTTCGGCTACGGCCCATACTCCTCAAGAGCTCAGGGAGATTTGGCAAACAGCCGGACAGCAACTGCGCAGCCATGCCTCTGCTGACACCTGGCTCTATAGCGATGGAGCTGGGAAATTTCTCTGCACCATCACAGGCTTCGATATTAAAGCGGCTACGGATTACGGCGAAGCCCTCCAACGGGCTATGACCCAAACGCCCCTGGCCCTGTCCGACGGCAGACAAGTCCCGTTAGAGGTCAGCCTAGGAGGGGCGATCGCGACCCAGGATCAGCCCGTTGAGGCCAAAACTCTAATTGATGCCGCCCAGAATGCTCTTAAACAGGCACAGCAGCGGGGCAGTCATCGCCCATATCTGGTGCAGGCAGCCCCCGCAACCTGATTTTGATTAGGATTTATTCATTGCTCCTGGAGACCGAACACCATTTATACGCGCCCCCTAGCCCGCCTCATCGAAGAACTGCAGCGTCTCCCCGGCATTGGGCCCAAATCGGCTCAGCGGCTGGCCCTGCATCTGCTGAAACGACCCACCAATGAGATCCAGGCCCTAGCCCAGGCGCTGCTTGAGGCTAAAGCTCAGGTGGGACAATGCTCTGTCTGCTTCCATCTGTCCGCAGATCCGGTCTGTGAAATCTGCCGGTCTCAGAGCCGCGATCGCCACCAGGTCTGCGTCGTAGCCGATTCTCGGGACGTGATTGCCCTGGAAAAAACCCGTGAATACAAAGGCCTTTACCATGTCCTAGGAGGGCTAGTGTCCCCCATGGATGGCATTGGTCCAGAACAGCTCAATATTGGGCCCCTAGTGCACCGAGTCCCCAAAGAAGGCATCCAAGAAGTGATTTTGGCCATCAGTCCCAGTATTGAGGGAGACACGACGACCCTCTATATCGGTCAGCTACTCAAGCCCTTCACCAGAGTGACGCGAATTGCCTTCGGCTTGCCCATGGGCGGTGACTTAGAATACGCCGATGAAGTAACCCTGGCCCGAGCCTTAGAGGGCCGTCGAGAATTAGATTAAAGCCAGAGTAGGAGCGCCTATGAGCTGAGCTATGCAGACTCATTCACACCATCAGGCACCAGCAAACGATATTGCACTCCCTCAGCAATTTTCTGACCCAAGTACTCTGGGATGACACTTTCATTGGGTCCCAGCAGATACAGAATGAGCCGGGTTCGCCCCCGCCAAACCAGCAAGTTAGCGTTTACCACCAGCAAGTCTTCCTGCCAGATAGCGTACATAACCTTATAGAAGAGACCAGGCTGGTTGTCGGCTTCAATCAGCAGCGCCGGCAGATGGAAGACTGGATCCACATAAAACTCTGTTTCCACCTGCTTAAGGCCGGAATTTAGATTGAACTCTACAGTCAGCATTTCCTCGACCTCAAAGCGCCCAGCCAAGGCTTCTCGGATAGCACGGCACACATTATCAGCGGTTTGATGGGTTAGGGCCTGGCCGCTGCGAGAAACCACCAGCTTGATAAACACCAGCATGGGCGAGTAGACCTGACCATATAAGCTGAGGTTGTGAATGGTTAGCCCATAGGCAGCCAATACGCCAAAAATGTCGCTGAGCAGAAAGGACTGGTTGCGATAGGCAAAATGCAGGGCACTGCGATTTCCTTCCGGCTTGACTTCGATGATTGCCTTCTGGCTGCGGTAGAGCTGGTAGGCTAGGCGCAGATTCTGGAGCTGAATTTCACTGCTGACAAATTGCTCATAGAACTGGGGAAACGCTCGATTGAAGCGCTTCAGCAACTCTATCGTTGAGGGTTTGAGACCAGCCGTCATTTTGTCAGGAAGGATAGGAACTCTATGGGCGTAACAGTAGCATCGGGCCAGCAGATTAGATCTGAAAGCTGCGTATCAGCAGACGGGAAAGCTGGTTTTGTCAATAGGCTGGTAAAGATGACGAGATCAGTGTCTTTCCTACGTTCCAGGGTTCCCACCTAAATAATTTTCCAATAGCAATCCGTAAACTTTGCTGAGATTCAGACAGCCAGGCAATGAAGTTCCAGAAGATATACTAATCTAGTGATGCTTTACATTTACGTGTTTACACCAGTAACGCCTGCATGGGTTTTTGGAAAAGTTTGTTCATAGGTTCCGAATCGGCTTCGCCTGTCCAGGCGAACTCGGGAGATGCTGTCCTTGCTGAAGTCACCGGTCAAGACGGTAGCGGGCGAATTGTGTTTAGCACTGATCGAGAAATAGATTTGTATGAGCTAGAAGAGCTCTGTAGTGCAGTTGGTTGGGCAAGGCGGCCAGTCCGCAAGGTTCAAAAGGCGATTCAACATAGCTTTGTAGTCGTCACCATGTGGGAAGAGAAAGGAGCCCGGCGGCGGCTAGTTGGCTTCTCCCGGGCCACGTCTGATCATGCGTTCAACGCCACTATTTGGGATGTCGTCGTCCACCCTGACTTTCAAGGGCAGGGACTGGGTAAAGCTCTGATGAAGCAGCTGATCAAGAAGCTGCGTAGCGAAGATATCAGTAACGTCACTCTGTTTGCAGATCCTCAGGTAGTGGAGTTTTATCGAGGACTGGGCTTTATGCCTGACCCAGAAGGCATAAAGGGAATGTTCTGGTATCCAGATTAGGATCCAGGCCTGCACGGCACCTACGACGATATCAGGTGCTTAGCGGCCTGGATCCAGTGGACGACCTCATCGGGCGATGGACACAGATCAGAGCGCGTCAAAGTGGTTACGTGCAGCCGGAGTAGCTGCTTGTGTAGCTGGCCGGGTGAAGCATTTGATAGCTGGATCGCTGACGCAATCCCAGCGTGGAGCAGCAGGCCACTATAGCGGCAACCCACCGGCGGAACCCTGGCAAGATCGCTCAAAGCGGCCCATTTCTGGACGTAACGCAGAGGCAAATGCAGCTGACTTGCTAGCTGGTGAAGTCCTGCCTGGGTTTTACCCCTTCGGAGGATGTCGGCCGTAGTGACAATATTTAATTCCGCTAGCTGTCTAAGATGTTCAGGCTGGAGGCCAGGTAGCTGCTTGATCGGCCAAGAACGGGATTGCATGGTGGGTTCCTCGGGAACTAGGTCTGAAGCGGTATCTGTTGCCGCCCTCCTAAAGCAAGCTATACTGGAGCCAAATTACGGGATGTAGCGCAGCTTGGTAGCGCGCCTGCTTTGGGAGCAGGATGTCGCAGGTTCAAATCCTGTCATCCCGATTGGCAAGGAAGGCTTGATAGGCTATCCAGTTAAACAATTCGACTTTCTATCCAGTCTTAGGGAACACAATATCCCACGGTCACTGTCTATAATTTTAGTCGCTATCGTTTTGAGGGTAGCCTGTTTAGGGCTCCTAAAGGCACTGAATCTAGCCAATGCTAGGACTGTGAGTTTAGCAAAGTCGTTCAAGATGTGTGGTTTATGAGACGTTTGTTTTCTGCTTCGATGGCCAACTGTGTTGCTAGTGGAGTGGTATTGGGCGGATTGCTGGGCGCAGTGCCTGCCCAGGCGCTGACTCAGCAAGAAATCATTGATAAGCTCGAGCAGGTTCCAGTTTTCCTAATTTTGAATTCTGAGGGCAGACCTTTAACAGCCTCGGCTTCAAGCGCCGAAGGTGAAGAAAAACTGCCGGTCGTATTCACCGATGCTGATACGGCCGAGGGATTTTTGGCCAATGCTAGGGAGCAAGATGCTGAAGCTCAGATCACACCGGTTGACCTCGGCACTCTTTACGAAGAAACCCAGGTTCAGGAAAACGTCCCACCCACTCTGCTCTATTTCCCCGATGAGCAAGAGCTGCAGGCTGCAGTCTCTATCGAAGATGATTTCCAGGGTGTGCCTCTGTTCATTGCTCGTCAAAGCCAGGAAGGGCCCTATCTAACTATTACTCGCGGGGAAGAGACTTTCTTACCGATGTTCTTTTCCCAAGAAGATTTGCAGTTGCTTTTAAATCGCTATGAGGAACAAAATCCTCAGGAGTCGAGCGATATAGAAGTCGAGGTGCTATCCCTCGAGTGGCTACTGCAGATGATGACGACCAATCAAGATCCTGAATTAGATCAGCAGCTTAGCCAGATTCAGCTGGTACCTTCTGCTGACGTTGTCCAATATTTGCGATCGCAGCCCGGCTCGGATACTCCGGCCGAATAATCTGCCTGACTACCATCAAGGCCCCTAAGCGAAAAAGCGACTCTTGAAGAGTCGCTTTTTTTAAGCTTGTAAGGCCAGGTTAAGGAATGCCCAATGGCTTAGACGATCCAAACTAGGGCGCTACCCGACGAGTGCAGATAGTGCACGCAGTTCAAAAAGCCCCTTGTCGTTTCAGAACTGCAATAATGGTTTGTAGAATCAATTGCAAATCGTGGCTGACAGACCAGTGCTGCTGATACGCCAAGTCTAACCGCACGATTACCTCAAAATCCTTAACGTTAGAGCGACCCTTGACTTGCCATTCTCCCGTAATACCAGGTTTAACGTTAAGCCGCTCCCAGTGATGGGCTTCGTAGCGCTGAACCTCATCGACCGTTGGTGGGCGAGTTCCGACTAGGCTCATTTCTCCTTTGAGCACATTCCAAAACTGGGGCAGTTCATCGAGACTAGTCTCACGTAAAAACTTGCCAATTCGAGTCACCCGGGGATCCGCCTGGTTTTTAAAAACCAGACCTTGAGCTTCATTTTGGACTAGGTGCTGTACATTTTCAGCACCTTGAACCATAGAGCGGAACTTCCAAATATAGAATTGCCTTCCTTTAAGACCGCAACGTAGCTGGCGGTAGAACACAGGCCCAGGATCGTCTATTTGAATCGCTAAATAAACCGGGATGAGAATGGCAGCCGTTATGGCCAATCCAACTAGGGCCCCAACAACGTCGACGGCACGCTTCACGACACTCAGGGCAGATGGATGAGCGGCCCCCTCCGCTAGAAAAGCAGGAACAGCTATGCTAGGGCTATCCTGGACATCGATGGCGGACCGTTTTGAACGGCAGCCATCAACCTGAGGCGTAGGAAAAGACATGTTTGGCTGAAACACGGTAGAAGACTTCCTGATTGAGACTTGATACGCGGGCTCTGCCATGATTCTAGTTATATTTGCTGGCTCTACAGGAGCTCAATGATACGGTTTACAAACTCCGTACCTTCTGTAAAGTTTTGATGAAGATAACTTGATCATCCTTTCTGGAACAGTGTTCTCCACGAACAGTTCTTTGTCTAAGATCCGTCAACTTACGCACATCCCCAGGTTCCTTGATGACATCACCCTGATGATGCTGCTTAGATTGGCATGATGCGCAACTAGGGCCAGCGTACTCCAAGCGACTTTAGCGATGAGAGCTACGGACAATCCAGTAGCTAATTGCCAAGGAGAAAATGGCGATCGCCAGTCCAATCAGGCTTACCCCGGAGACTTTCTCTAAATCGAGAATAATAATCTTTCGTCCAACGGCGGTTAAGGCGGTAGCGATGACCAGCTCCACCTGCACGACGTGTTTGCGAATGTATGCGGTGATATTCTCTAAAATTTCTAGGGCAATCAGGACACTTAAGAAGAGTCCGAAGATTTCAGTCAAGACCTGCCCTAGGAATCCTTCAGGGGAAGAGGTAGCCAGGTTTTGCCCCAAAACTATCACCAGGTCAACCATGATCACCAAAATGACCACAACCATGGTGGTGGAGAGAATCTTGGAGACAATTCCTTCAAACTGCCCTAGCTTTTTGAGGAAAGCCGCATCTCCAAACTGCCTAATTAGCCGCTTACCCCAGTTGGACATGGCTGGGCTTGATTACCTTCTATGCCTTATTCCTGAGAGAATAGTCGATTTGGTGTTGCGGGGTAAAGCTGACTTCAGTTTAGAGGCTTCGGTCATTTCGGGGTGAGCCCGGCTCAACGGAATGACCTGTACGGCACAGGCCTTGAGTTCAGGTTCTAGGGAAATGGGACAGCGCTCAGGGTGGGTAAGGGTGTTGCAGGCGGCATCATCGGCCCACAGGCTGCCCCAATGCATGGGGACAAACAGGGTGCCGCGACGGATATTTTGGGTCACCAGTAGCTTCAGGCAAATGCTGCCCCGAGGCGATCGCAC
>PYEQ01000807.1 GCA_003017785.1 filamentous cyanobacterium CCP5
GGATGTACCGGTGGCTAAAAAGAAAGTGCCAATGGTAGACCTGCCCCTCGGGGCCACCGAAGATCGGGTCTGCGGCACCATCGACATCGAAAAAGCCCTCTCCGAAGGAGTCAAAGCCTTTGAGCCAGGGCTTTTGGCCAAGGCAAATCGAGGCATCCTCTATGTGGATGAAGTCAACCTGCTAGACGACCACCTGGTGGATGTGCTGCTGGACTCTGCCGCCTCCGGCTGGAATACCGTGGAGCGGGAAGGCATTTCTATCCGCCATCCGGCTCAGTTTGTGCTGGTGGGTTCCGGCAACCCCGAAGAAGGGGAACTACGGCCCCAGCTCCTTGATCGCTTTGGCATGCATGCTGAGATTCGCACCGTTCGCAACCCGGAATTGCGGGTACAGATCGTAGAGCAGCGATCTGAGTTTGACCAAAACCCCGGCGCGTTTCTAGAGCAGTACCGGGAACAGCAGGAAGACCTCCAGAGAAAAATCGTTGAGGCCCAGCAGCGGCTGGCCTCAGTGAACATCGAATCCGAAGATCGGATTCGGATTTCCCAGGTTTGCGCTGAACTCGATGTGGATGGCCTGCGGGGAGACATCGTTACCAATCGAGCCGCCAAGGCCTTAGCCGCCTATGAGGGCCGAGACGAGGTCACCGTGGATGATATTCGTCGAGTCATCGTCCTTTGTCTGCGCCACCGTCTGCGTAAGGATCCCCTGGAGTCAATGGATTCAGGCTATAAGGTGGAGAAAGTGTTCACCCAGGTATTCGGACTGGCCGATCCGGATGCTGAGGCCAGCGCCAATGGCCGCCAACCCGCTGGCATTCGCTAAATCTTGGTGGCAACGCGAATTTTAGGACTCGACCCTGGCCTGGCGATCTTGGGATTCGGCGTGATCGAAGCGGCGGCGCTAGCTAATCCGGCAGGAGCTGCCGTGGTGGATTTTGGCGTGATTGAAACCCAAGCAAAGACCCCCGTGGGCGATCGCCTCTGTACGATTTTCGATGACCTGCACGCCTTAATCGATCAGGTCAAGCCAGATTTAGTGGCGATCGAAAAGTTATTCTTCTATCGCATGGGTAACACGATTTTGGTGGCCCAGGCCCGGGGGGTGGTCATGCTGGTTTTGGCCCAGTACCGGCTAACGCCGATCGAATTTACCCCGGCTCAGGTGAAACAGGCCCTGACCGGCTATGGCAATGCCGATAAAGCCGACGTGCAGCAGGCCGTGGCCCGAGAGCTCCAGCTAGCTAAAATTCCCCGTCCGGACGATGCCGCTGATGCTTTAGCCCTAGCCTTGACGGCCTGGTTTCAGCGGTAAGCTTACTCCTATCTCCCTCCCAAGTGTGGACTCCCTAGCGATGAAAAAGGCACTGATCTGTGGAATCTCTGGCCAGGATGGCGCCTATCTTGCAGAACTGCTCCTCAGGCAGGGATATAGGGTTTGCGGCACCTCCCGAGATGCCCAGATGGCCTCCTTTAGAAATCTAGTTTGGCTGGGAATTCGCGATCGGGTGCAGCTGGCTTCCATGGCCCTGACAGATTTTCGCAGTGTGGTGCAAACTCTGACACGCTATGAGCCAGATGAAATCTATAACCTGGCGGGCCAGAGTTCCGTCGGCCTTTCCTTTGAACAGCCGGTGGAAACCCTGGAGAGTATCGCCACTGGCACCCTCAACCTGCTGGAGGCCATTCGGTTTTTACAAAAGCCAATTCGCTTCTACAATGCCGGCTCCAGCGAATGCTTCGGCAATACCCACGGCCAGCCCGCCGATGAAACCACCCCGTTTCGGCCCCGCAGCCCCTATGGCGTAGCTAAGGCCACCGCGTTTTGGGAGGTGGCCAACTACCGGGATGCCTACGGGGTGTTTGCCTGTTCCGGCATTTTGTTTAACCACGAGTCGCCCCTGCGACCCAAGCGATTTGTTACCCAAAAGATTGTCACCACCGCCTGTCGAATTGCGGCGGGTAGTGGTGAAACCCTGCACCTGGGGAATACCGATGTGGTGCGAGACTGGGGCTGGGCTCCCGAATACATTGATGCCATGTGGCGGATGGTACAGCAGCCGGAACCGGATGATTTTGTGATTGCCACGGGCAGCTCCTATCGGCTGGCTGACTTTGTAGAAACGGTGTTCGCTCAGCTAGGGCTCGACTGGCAAGAGCATGTGGAAGTGGATACTACCCTGTTTCGCCCCTCGGAAATTCTCGGCGGTGGCGGTAATCCGGCCAAAGCCTTTTCAAAACTGGGCTGGCAGGCCCCGTACAAAATTCCTGACGT
>PYEQ01000808.1 GCA_003017785.1 filamentous cyanobacterium CCP5
AGATGTGTATAAGAGACAGTCCCTGACGGGTTCTTTGCTGATTCGCAGCTATGAGCGATCGCAGCGGGTGTACCAGGCGATGCGGCTACGGGGCTACGGGCAGCTCCCCCGCCATCAGCTCAGCGATCGCCAGCCCTGCGACGGAGCCAGCCTCACCCTGACCGGCGTTACCCTGGCGATTGCCGTCGGGTTTGTACTTGCAGAAATAGGATTGCAGCGATGACATCAGTGAGTCCAGCCGAACTAGCGGTGCAGCAGCAGGACGAAGCAGTCGCGATCGCCACCCGCAACCTCAGCTTTAGCTATCCCGACTGCCCGGAAGTGCTGTCTGAGGTGTCTCTGGACATCCGCGCTGGCGAGCGGGTGGGAGTGATTGGCCATAACGGCTGCGGCAAGACAACCCTGTTTATGTTGCTGTGCGGGGTACTGAAGCCCCAGGGAGGGGAGATTTCCCTGTTTGGGGAGCCGGTGCTGCCCGGTCAGTTTCGTCCGGAAATCGGGCTGCTGTTTCAAGACCCGGACGACCAGCTATTTTCCACCTCGGTGCGGGAAGACATCGCCTTTGGCCCGCAAAATATGGGGCTGTCGGATCGCGAGGTGGCAGTGCGGGTGAATGCAGCCCTGGAAATGACCGGTATTCAGGCGCTGGCGGAACGGCCGCCCCATCACCTGTCAGGGGGAGAAAAGCAGATGGTGGCGATCGCCGGGCTGCTGGCGATGACGCCGAAGGTGATCCTCTACGACGAACCCACCGCCAGTCTCGATCTGCGCACCCGGCGACGGCTGATTCGGTTTTTGCGGCAAACCCCGGAAACCATGCTAATTTCCGCCCACGACCTGGAATTTGTACTGGAGGTGTGCGATCGCACCCTGCTGATCGACGATGGCCGGATCATTGCCGATGGCGATCCGGCAGACATCATGGGCAACCAGGAACTCATGGAGCGCCACGGATTGGAAAAACCCCACTCCCTGATTCCCCACGTGGAGGCCCACCATCGCCTAGGGCAGCAGATGGGCGACCAGTCGTAGATCTGTCCTGGATGTCCCCCGATCGTCCCTCAGGTAGGCAGGCACTCATAGTGGATGTGGGTGTGGCCGCCCCGAATTGTCCGGTCGAGCTTGGTGCACCCCTGCCCGCTCAGATCAAGGTCAGCATTGAGCAACCAAAGGTCGAAGGGGCGCGGGGGGCCAGCCAAGATCGCTGCCAGCTTTTCCTCGGGGGGCGTGACTGGGTTGGTTGGCACGGTCCAAATAAAGAACTGGGGAGGGGTTGACCAGCCTCCCTCTGAGCTATTGGGATTGAAATGACGCTGAATTTCCCAGGCCACGCTCAGTAGCTCATGGCCAATTACCGTCGGTTTCTCCTCCACCGTGGTGGGAAAGCCCAGCACCACCGGATGGGTGGATTCGGCCTGGATAAAGCGGATAAACCGAGCCGGGTCATAGTATTTGGCAAAGGCCAGGTTGCTAACTACAAATAGGGTGCTGACCAGACCCGCCACCCAGATAATTTGCACCGTCCGCCGCCCAGAGATAGGTCGCTTGATCCAGGGGATTTTTGCCGATCGCGGTCCCTTCCCCTCGGTTTCAGGCCAGTAGACCGCCAGCAGTCCCCCTAGCAGCACCATGACCCCTGGATGGAAGGCAAAGTTATAGCGATGGCCCCGGGTAATGTCCATGGCCAGGCCGTAGGTGACGCCGAAGAAGAGGACAATGGCGGCCAGCACAAAGCCACCCATCAGCACCAGGCCGTAGCGACCCGAATCAGACTGGGCCACCAGTCCTTTGGCCCGCCACAGCCGCAGCCCCAGGCCCAGCAGCACCGGCAGCAGCACCAGCACCGACAGCACAATGGCCGCGATCCCCACCGCTCCCCGCCCGTGGGTAATCGGGGTAATCACCATGAAAATCAGACCAGCCAGCATTTGAGCCACGGGATCAAGCCAGCGCATCGGCTGACTCAGATTGATCGCCAGCCCCGAAGACTGGGTACTGCCGTAAAATCCTGTCAATACCGGTAGCCAGGCCAGACAGCTGGCCGCCGTTCCCAGGGCAACTCCATATAGTCGTCGCCAGTGGGGCCGCCAGAGGGCTTGGGGCTGGGTGCGCCCCTGGTGTAGGGCCAGAGCCAGGAAAACCAAGCCCTGGGCCAGCAGGGCCAGGGCCACAAAATAATGGGTGGCAAATGCTAGGGCGTTGATGCCAATCCACAGCAGGCAAAGGCTGTCTCTTATACACATCTCC
>PYEQ01000809.1 GCA_003017785.1 filamentous cyanobacterium CCP5
AGATGTGTATAAGAGACAGAGTCTCCCCAAAGGCTTTCGTATTCTCTATGAGATGGGATAGAAGCTGTGATAACTGCCTTATCTCAATATGTTGATAGGTTTCTATCGCTAACTTCCTTATTCTGAAAGCACATACTCCAGAGTGGACCGTGTACACCGTAGAGGCGTCCAGCTCAGTGGAAGGCATGCCATAGGTATGTGTTCGAGGTTTAATTCGAACTGGATAAAGCGCCAAAGCAGCGTCTGAGTCATCAATCACCCCTCCACAACAAGAACACTGAAAAAATAGTTTTGAGAGTCCTTTCTCTCCTGTCCACTCAGCAAACAGTTTCAACATTGGGCTAGCCACCTGAAAATATCCGATTTTGGGATATTCTAACCGCTGATTGTAGCTTGCTCGTCATGAGCAGCTCAGTCTATTCACTTCGTTACCAACAGTTCCTCGCCCGGCTGAAAGCTGCCCGCCTAGACGCCAACCTCACCCAGCAGCAGGTTGCGGCTCGCCTCAGCGTCCCTCAGTCCTTCATCTCCAAGTGCGAGTCCGGCGAGCGACGCGTCGACATCATCGAACTCCTTGAGCTTGCCTCAATCTACGACAAGCCTTTAATTTACTTCGTAGACTTCGAAAGCCCCTCTGAGTAAGGCTCAAGAAGCTGGGAGAAGATTAACGCTGAACGGCTTCAAGAAAATTGAGTACCCTTGTATCAAGTAGCTAGAGGTGCCCCATGCTGACAGAAGATCTTGATGACGTTATGAAACGTTTGCTCGGAAAGGTAGCAGAGTTCTGCTTGCAAGGCCAGACTAACGAAGCCAAAGAGCTCGTTGAGAGCTTTTCGGAGAGGTTGGCTGAAGCTGCTACCACATGGAAGGGAAATGGGATAGGTTATGCCCCAACGCTCTTTGACTGGGAACCTCAGCCATACATTATGAAACCCGGAGAGCCGGTTGACCCTACTAAGTTAGATGTTCCTCAACTCGAAAGCGTAGGGGAGTCGCGATTGCATCCCGCCTACCGAAACGTTGACAAATGACCTCCTCGATAGCTTATGCGGGCTTACCACTGCAGAAGAGCTATCGCAGTCAAAAATCATTCCTAAATTTGGGAAGCTGACGTTCCTTTCAGCCTATCTACCCCTTCGACTGTGCTCAGAAGTGATTTCAAAGGGCAGCCACCCTCTTTCCGCCCCTTGAGAGACGCAAACAGACTTGCGACTTGATCTCTTTGTATCGCCTCAGGCACTCCTCGGGCGCCTTTCCGCCCCTTGAGAGCCGCAAATAGACTTGCGACCTCAGTGGAAAAAGGTTCGACGAAACTGCGATCGCTTTCCGCCCCTTGAGAGCCGCAAATAGACTTGCGACCCCGCACACTTCAATTCCTTGCACAGCCGGCCTTTCAGCTAACGATCTGGCAAACCTCTGATATTCAAAGGTCTACCCATTCAAAACCAAGTGATTTATCTCACCTAATGCCTTGAAAGTCAGACTGGTTAAGGGATTGAGATTTGGCAAAGGCTCTAGGCAAATTGCCAGAGCTTAGGTTTGCCAAAAGTGATAGGCCCCCTTGCTCGGGGCTGTTTGGTAGCTGCCACGACACGAACACCTGTATCCTTACAGTTAGGCCGGAAACCTAACCATAAAAACATTGCCTCCTCGATGCTAGGCGCGCGACCATGCACCATCTATGGCAAGCCATAGAAGAGACGGACAACTACACGGGTAGGAAAGCAATAAAACTCACCCCTACTTTTTACCTGTTCTTAGAGAACCGGCGCGCATTGAAAACATATTAACTTTTCAAGGTGCAAGCTTTTGTATCGAGCTATAGAAAAGCCGAAGCGATCAGCGCCAACGCTTTCTCCTGCTCAGATCCCTGTTTAGGCTGCCTTTCCTGCCGAATCGTCAGCCCATGCTGCCTAGCGCACTCCTTCAGGTATTTCAGCAATCGGCCATAGCTCCAGCGATGAAACTCCAGACGGTACTGCTTGGCATATTTGTCTTGCAACTCCTTATGTTTGGGATAGCGGCGTTCTGCCTCCGCCTGCACACTGCTCTCTACAATCTCGCGAATATTTCCTAGGCTTGGTAGCACGATCGAGCCTGCCTGCCATTTTTGGGCTAGCTGAATGACCCTAGCCGCTAGCAGACGGTCTAAATAGTCTCCCAAAGCAGACTCAGCATCCTGTTGGCGATAGTTGTCGTGCTTCTGATCCTCGGGAC
>PYEQ01000810.1 GCA_003017785.1 filamentous cyanobacterium CCP5
CCCAGAACAGCAGCCGAAGTAGCAAAAACAGCCCTAGAGTCGGCAGTATCCACCGCAGCAGTGGCATTTTCATCAGCTCAGTCTGCGCTGCTCTCGGGAATGTCCAGCTGGCTGGGGTCGATGTCGTCTAATTCCGTCAGGTTATCGAGGCCCAAACGGGCCTCTACCTGAGCAGATTCTTCCTGGGGAACCGGCGCATCGAAGGGATACACCACCACCGGCAGAGCCGCCCCCTGGAGTCCCTGGATAATCCGATGGGGGGTCTGGGGAAACGCAACGAACAGGGGAAAACTATCATCTGCCCCATCGCTGAGGAGGTGTTCGAGGCGTTTTGGCAGCAGCCACTCATAGCCCTGGGCCAGCAGCCGCTCCGTCCGTCGCCAGCGCATCAGCAGCTGGTAGAAGTCTTCCTGGGGGCGATGGATAAACACAAAGATCTCGACACCGGTTTTGACCTGCCATTCTGGATCGCACATCAGCAAGGCCACATCGCAGGGCAGGGTCACCGCCGAACCCGCATCTACAAAGGTGTCCTTCGAGCCCACCAGGCTATTCTCCCGCACCCGCACGTTGGGCAGGGGTAGCGTCACAATACTGTCTCCCGGACGCCGCATGCTCGGCACGGTTTCTAAATAGGGCCGATGGCGACGCAGCAGTTCTAGGGCCCCGTCGTGCTGGGTGCACCTGGAAAGCACGGTGTCGTACTGGATGGGATGAACGGCCATAGGCAGCTAATAAATCTTGTGGGCTATTGTACCAACCCTGAACTGGCCCCTTTCTAGCCTGAAAACCGGCTATCCGCCATGGGCTCCAGCCCCTGCTTGAATCTGCTCTGTCAGAGCAAAATATGCCAGCCTTCCACTGGGGGGATAAGATCAGGAAGTTTTTTCAGGCCCCTTCGACTATGCCTGCCCTGGTGCAGCATCCGATTTTGCAGCAGAGTTTTGCGGTCATCGATCGCGAATTCGGTCCCCACAATTTCTCCCCCGATGCCTACGCCATCACCCGTCGGGTGATCCACAGCACCGCCGACTTTGAATACAAGCGGCTGATTGATTTCAGTGAAACGGCGATCGCCCAGGGCATCGCGGCACTGCAGCAGCGCTGCCCCATCGTGGTGGATGTGACCATGGTGCGTCAGGGGGTGCTGGGCATGGTCAATCGCACCTTTCAGAACCCAGTCCTGACGGCGGTGACCGCAGTGGATGCCGCCGAACCCGGACTGACCCGCACCGAAACCGGCCTGCTGCACTGCTGGGAACAGGCACCGGAGGCGCTCTACGTGATTGGCAATGCGCCCACGGCCCTGCTGGCGTTGTGCGATCGCCTTTCCACCAGTCCCCAGCGGCCAGCCCTGGTAGTCGGGGCTCCCGTCGGCTTCATCGCCGTAGAAGAGGCCAAGGGACGGCTGGCAGAACTGGACGTGCCCCAGATTCGGGTGGAGGGTCGCAAAGGCGGCTCCCCGGTGGCTGCCGCGATTCTCAATGCCCTGCTGGTGCTGGCCTGGGAGCGGCTGTGACTGCCGATCATGGAGCGGTATTAGAACCCATGACTCCGGTGCAGGTAGTGGGCATCGGCCTCGATGGGCTAGAGGGGCTATCGGCAATGGCTCTGAACCGACTGCGGCAGGCGGACGTAATCGTGGGCAGCGATCGCCAGCTAGAGATGTGTGCAGCCATGGCGGCGGAGTTCTGGCCCCTGGGCAACGGCCAGCGGGCGATCGCCCGCATCCAGGAGCGCCTGAGCCAGTCCGATCCGGGCTCCATGGTGGTGCTGGCCTCTGGAGATCCCCTGTTTTTTGGCCTGGGACGGCTGCTGCTAGAGGCTCTGCCGGCGGATCAGATTAGCTTTCATCCCCATCTCAGTTCCGTACAGCTCGCCTTTAGCCGCCTGAAGCTGCCCTGGCAGGAAGCCAAGCTGGTCAGCATCCATGGTCGCGACCCGGATCAGCTGCTGCGAGTGCTGCGGCAGAATCCGCCCCTGGTGGCGGTGCTCACCGACCCCCACCACAGCCCAGGGGCAATCGCCCAAATTTTGATCGATTTAGATCTGCCCCAGCCCTATACCCTCTGGGTCTGTGAAGCCCTCGGCAGCGAGGCCGAAAAAGTCCACCGGCTGAGTCCAGCGGAGGCCCGCGATCGCCGCTTTGATCCTCTCAGCGTAGTGGTGCTCCAGCGGCAGAAGGAGGATGTCCTCCCTGCCCATGTGCCCCTGCTGGGCCTGCCAGATTCGGCCTTTTTAAGCTTTAGCGATCGCCCTGGGCTAATC
>PYEQ01000811.1 GCA_003017785.1 filamentous cyanobacterium CCP5
GCCTTAACCCTGGGCTGGTGGCTCTACAGAGCGGCTTTGATGTCTGCCACCAGGGCATCGATCGCCGCTGCTGTCGTGTTCCAGGCGCACATCAGCCGCACCCCGCCCACGCCGATGAAGGTGTAAAACAGCCAGCCTTTTTCCCGCATCCGTTCGATCGCTGGTTCAGGCATTTCCACAAATACCCCGTTGGCCTGCCGGGGAAACATCAGCGAGAGACCCAAGCCCCGTAGCTGATCCTCCAGGTAGGCGGCCATGCGGTTGGCGTGTTCGGCATTGCGCAGCCAGGCTCCGGTTTCCAGCAGGCCCAGCCAGGGGGCCGAGATGAACCGCATTTTTGAGGCTAGCTGGCCCGCCTGCTTGCAGCGGTAGGCAAAGTCTTCAGCCAGGGGGCGATCGAAAAACAGAATCGCTTCACCTACTGCCATGCCGTTCTTGGTGCCGCAGAAGCAAAGTACGTCTACCCCAGACTGCCAGGTGAGTTCGGCAGGAGAAAGGCCAGAAGATACCACCGCATTGGCAAACCGGGCTCCGTCCATGTGGATTCTGAGGCTGTAGTGATTGGCTAATTCCCTCAATGCCAGCAGTTCTGCCGGGGAGTAGAGGGTGCCTACCTCGGTTGTCTGGGTGAGGCTGATTACCTTGGGTTTGGGATAGTGAATATCCGATCGCTTGGTAATAATTTTTTCTACGGCCTCCGGGGCCAGCTTGCCATTATCCCCGGAGGCCAGCAGTAGCTTCGATCCGTTGGAAGCGAACTCTGGAGCCCCGCACTCATCGGTTTCGATGTGGGCCAGCTCATGGCAGATGACGCTGTGGTAGGACTGGCACAGGGAGGCCAGAGCGAGAGAGTTGGCCGCCGTGCCGTTGAAGGTAAAAAACACTTCACAGTCCGTTTCAAACAGATCCCGAAACCGATCGGCGGCCCGCTGGGTCCATTCATCGTTGCCGTAGGCGGGGACATCCCCGGCATTGGCTGCCAGCATATATTCCAGTGCTTCTGGACAGATGCCCGAATAGTTGTCGCTGGCAAACTGCTGCGATCGCGGCTGGGTAGTTGGGGGATTAAGAGTTTGCATGACCGATTTAATTGAGGGATCTAGGGGCCTATGTCCACCATAGCGACGCAGACCCCGCGTGTTTGTTTAGGCGTGATACGATTCCCCTTAAATTGTGCAGGCCTGGGCAAAAACGCTCGAAATCTTGGCAAACTATAGGCAGTTCCGTGGTAGCCCAAGGCCCAATTGCCCAAGTCGCGTTAGAGGGTTCGTGCTCGATTTAGCCAGTTTATTTCCCTTCCAGCTCGATACCTTTCAGCTAGAGGCCATCGAAGCCCTCAACCAGGGCAAGTCGGTGGTGGTGTGCGCCCCCACCGGTTCTGGTAAAACCCTGGTGGGGGAATATGCCATCTGCCGAGCCCTTGACCACGGCAAGCGAGTTTTCTACACCACTCCCCTCAAGGCCCTCTCAAACCAAAAGCTACGGGACTTTCGCGACCAGTACGGCCAGGACCAGGTGGGGCTGCTGACCGGCGACACCTCGATCAATCGGGATGCCCCCATCGTGGTGATGACCACGGAAATTTTCCGCAACATGCTCTATGGCACTCGCATTGGCGAAACCGGCACCTCCCTGCAAAACGTAGAGGCCGTGGTGCTCGATGAATGCCACTACATGAACGATCGCCAGCGGGGCACCGTCTGGGAAGAATCGATCATCTACTGCCCGCCAGAAATCCAGCTACTGGCCCTCTCTGCCACCGTCGACAACAGCGACCAGCTCACCGACTGGATTCAAAAAGTCCACGGTCCTACCCGGCTAATCCACTCCACCTTTCGACCGGTACCGCTGGAATTTCACTACTGCAACGGTAAAGGGCTGTTTCCGCTGCTGGATGACAGCCAGAAAAAAATTAATCCCCGTTTGCGGGAGCGGCGATCGCCCAAGCGAGGCGGGCGGCGCAGTCGTAATCGCATCGATCTGGGCTTTATCGTTAGCCAGCTCCAGCAGAAAGACATGCTGCCGGCCATCTACTTTATCTTTAGTCGGCGGGGCTGCGACAAGTCCGTGGATGATGTGGCCCACATGTCTCTGGTCACCGACGAAGAAGCCCGTCTGCTCAAAGAGAAAATTGACGAATTTCTCGCCTGGAACCCCGATGCTGCCCGGGAGGGCCAGGTCGGTCCCCTCTATCGGGGCATCGCTGCCCACCACGCCGGGATCCTGCCCCTGTGGAAGGGGCTGGTGGAAGAACTGTTCCAG
>PYEQ01000812.1 GCA_003017785.1 filamentous cyanobacterium CCP5
TGTTTTTGATATATTCGCTACCACCAATCCAATCACGCCCGCCTTGCATTATGAGGCAAATCTTTAGAGGCTTACTCATACGCCAACCAACTCCGCGCGACACCAGTTTGTGAAGGTTTGCACGCCCCTTTCTAATGCAACAGAAGGAGTGAACCTTAGGGTTTGCAGTTTTGAGATGTCTGCTTTCCAATGCAAGGGATTCCCGATTGGAACGTTGCCATCAAATTCCAATTTCCCCTCAAATTCCAGGGTTTTAGCACCAACCCGGCGAGTTCGGCAATGGTCACTTCTCTGCCTGCTGCTAAGTTATAAGCTTCGCCCTCCAGAGGGGCAGCCTTGACGATTGTAACCAACGCTTTGGCAATGTCTAAGGCGTGAATAAAGTCCCGGCTCTCCTCTCCAGTGCCTTGAAGCAAAACAGAATCATGGGCGATGGCTTTTTGGCAAATGTCCCAGAGTACCTGACGGCGCAACCCAGGCCCATAGGCTGAAAAAATGCGCACGGAGGCAGTAGGCACTTGATAGAGCTTGGTAAACTCCAAACAGATTTGCTCACATTGCAATTTGTGGAACCCGTAGGGAGAGATAGGAGATGTTATCAGTCTTTCGCTAATGGGAATTGAAGCTGGATTACCATAGACTGCAGCACTGGATAATAGAATAAAGCGACATTCGGGAGCAGGTAGTACATTTTAGTAAAGGACAGAGGAAAAGATGGACTCTTCCCTATCTGCCAGTTTCTTTCTGACTTGGCGATTGTAGTCATGGATGAATATCCAGATTGCGCCGATGTGATTCTCTAACTTCTTGGAAAAAGACAGTGTCTTCCTCACCAACCGAGATATCCGCTGCCTCAGCGTGTTGTTCAGTCTTTCGATGTAGCTAGTCAAGCCGCTATCTTTGCCAACCGCAACATGCCGCTTGCTTGGAATCACGTCAATGTAAGCCTCCCAGTAATCGGTATAGACCTTGGCACACTGTCTGTACACCCCAGGAATGGACTGCCATAAAGCCATTGCCGATTCCCGGGAACGGTCACCGATGTGACAGCCGATGATCTCTCGGGTGTCTGCATCGATGGCCAGCCAGACCCACTGTTTGTTGCCTTTGTTGTCGACAAATGACCAGAGTTCATCCATCTGAACCTTCAGTTTGCCTTTGGCCTTGGGGACGACATCTGCCGCTTTTGGCACGGCCTCGTAGCCAGCGTTGACATAGCCTTGTAGCCAACTCTCAGAGACCCCGGTGGCTCTGGTGATGCCTGCTAACGGAATCTTCTCCAGCAACAGCAGATTGACAAAAGCCCGAGTGTCTTTATCTTTCGGCTTCCACTGGGGGGCTTCTACGAATTGGCGGTTGCAGTCGCGGCACTTGTAGTTTTGCTTGCCGCGCCGGGTGGTGCCGTTTTTAGAGATGTCGTGAGACCCACAGGTTGGACAAGTCATCTCGATTTCCATGTGTCCTACTCCCTCAAAATCGAGCCATGCGACGGCGATGCCTTATTTCTCTCTATCCTTTACGTTAATCCACTACCCGGGAGCATAGAGGCGCAAGGCATTGAGTAACTCAAAGGTCAGAACAGTGTTGCCATAGAAGTCAGCTTCTGTGGGTCTTTCACAGAAAGACCCACAGAAGCCCGGCCCGCACAATGAATGAGAACCTGTGGGGGCGTTTCTTGCAGGATAGTGTTCAGCTTGCTGTCAGGTAGCTGCAACCGATGGTAGACATTCAGGCTTGCCAAGGGTGCGTTTTCGGGAGGAGAGTTATCGATGCCTATAACTGTCCAGTTCTGTTCCATAAAATGGCGGGACAATATAACGACCGATAAAGCCTGCTGCACATGTTACTAAGACGACTTGCAAGGGTGTAGTCACGCTTTAACTGCTAGGAATGAGTAATGACGACCGGGGGTGTGTGATCTATAAGACAGATAGCGACCAAACAAACGCTGTCCAATTTCGCTGGAGGCTAACTTTTGTGCAAGCCCTTGTCCAACACGACGAGCTAGGATAGATGTCATCATTGAGCAGAACGCCGATCTCGTCATGGGTGCATAGTTAATAACGCTTTCCCAAGGCCCGATCACTCGCTTGAGTCTCAGCCCTGCTTGGTCAATTGCCTGGGTATACTGCTGAAGCAGGTAAGCATTTTCACCCCCATAGAGATGGTGTAAGGTGTGGGCATTAAGAAACTTTTGCAGGTCTTCTTCTTTAGAAAGAACGTGTTCACGGGTTACAAGCAAAACGCCCTTTGGTTTTAGT
>PYEQ01000070.1 GCA_003017785.1 filamentous cyanobacterium CCP5
AGCAGACCGATTATGGGTGAAATCCCATCTAGAGTCCGAGGAAGAAAAACTCCGGGTTTCAACCTAGACGAGGTTTAAATCCAGATCAGCGGGGTCGAGGGTCGCCACTGGGACATCGGCATCGGGCGGGGCCGGAAAGTAGCGATCAAAAAACTGCCGCAGCAGCTGACTGTGAATGCCGCTGAAGCTGTTGGCGGCAATAAAAAGGCCGAGGCGGCGATCGCCCATCAAGGTCAGAGAACTGGAGTAGCCCCGCAGGCTGCCCAGGTGGCCGATGACGTTTCGGCCATTCACGCGGCGTTCGCGAAACCCATAGCCGGTGCCGGGCAGGGCCGGATGGGACCGAAAGTGGATGGTGTGCATATCGGCGATCGCCTCAGGGGACAAAATTCGACTGCCTTGATATTCCCCGCCGTTCAGGTGGGCGATCATGAAATGGGCCATGTCGGTGGCGGTGCTGGCCAGGGAGGCGGCAGGACCAATGTTGAGATAGAGATAGGGCACCGGTTTGAACTGACCGCTAACCCAGCGGTAGCCCGTGGCTAATGCGTCTCGATGGGGCGGCGGCTGGGCAAAGCTGCTGCGGTCCATGGCCAGGGGCTGCAGAATATGTTCGTCGATATAGTCGTTGAAGGACTGGCCAGAGATTTCCTGCACCAGGTAGCCCAGCAGGGCGATCGCGTGGCTGGAGTAGCTAAACAGCTTTCCGGGCGGATAGACAATCGGCGGCAAATGGTCGGCCAGGTAGTCCTCTAGGGGCTGGTGCTGGGCCTCGGCGGCGGCAGCCAGCCCGATACGGCGCTTCGTAGAGCCGTCAGTGTGGGTCATCAGCTGGGCAAAGGTGACGGGTTCGGGGAACGGATTGTCTAGCTGCACCTGCTCCCCCAGGTAGGGCCGAATATCGTCGTCGAGGCTGAGCCGCCCCTGCTCCTGGAGCTGCATGATGGCCGTGGTAGTAAACAGCTTGGAGAGGGAGGCAACGCGAAACAAAGTGGTTTGCCCATCAACCGGCACCTGCTGATCCACATCGGCATAGCCATAGCCTTTGGCCAGCAGAATATTTCCCCCTTTAACAACCGCTACCACGGCCCCAGGGGCGCTGTCGGCGTCAAGCTGCTGGGCAAAAAACCGGTCTAACCATCCCTCCAGATCGGCAGCATTTAGCTCTGGAGCAGTGTTTGGGCTGGCTCCGGCTGACCCCAGGTCAAACGCCGGTTCGCCTTCAACCGCGAAGGGAGACAGCTCTGGGGTTCGAGCCAGGCCGGGGACTGCCATCACCAGGACAAGCCACAGACCTAACAGTCCGTAGGCAATCCGTTTCAGTCCTATTTTTGCCAAATCCACAAGTGTTCTCCATCACAGTCATCAGCCAGGAATAGGGAGCCACTCTACTGTCGGATGGGCTTATCCCGGTTGTCTGCCCACTCTTCGGCCTGGGCGGTGGCAATGGCGATCGCCCGACCTTCTTCATAGCCCTGGTCGAGCAGGGCATTGGCAATTTCGATGGCCTTGTGGCGCACCTCTGGGGTGAGGTTTTTGAGGGAATTGGGATAGTCGCTATCGCTCCAGGGCATAGGGTCCTTCCACCAAATCAGACTCCCGCTAAATCAAATGAGATGTAGCGGTTTCTGGCTTGAGATTATGGACGGACTGCCGTAGAAGGCTCTGTCAGGGGATGGAAATATCGACCCCAGCTGCCAAAGATCTAACTACCGGTTGAATGTTGATTAGATTCAGCCAGTCTCGATCTATGACTTAGTTCCGAGATTGGCGATACAGCTTCCTAGCCTGGTGGAAACACCAAAGACTTGGACTATCAGGTCCCCCCCGAATTGGAGCTTTAACTTGGCAAAAATTCCCACGGCGTCCCAAAGTGGTTTTGTGATTAGCAACGTCAGGCTTAAACCCCAGTTGCTTCATAGCCACGGAAAATGCCCCCAGAAATGGAGATATTCAAGTCCTACTAGGGATGGATAACTCATGAATATAGAACGTTTGAAAATATAGACCAGATTACGTAAAGTCCTGGTTTCTCTGTGGAAAGGAAGCTGTTTGCTCGAATTTAAAGCTCGGGCAATCCAGGTCTAAATCAGGCTGAAAGTTTTCTGTAGCTCAGGAATTAAAGGAACTATCAGGTTTATGCAAACAGTTCAATGGTGGCAAAACGCCGTTATTTATCAAATTGTGCCCTGGAGCTTTCTGGACACTGACGGCGATGGCCGGGGCAACCTCAACGGCATTATTGAAAAGCTCGACTATATTTCTGCGTTAGGCGTAGATGCGATTTGGTTAACCCCCATCTATGAGTCGCCCATGGACGACCTGGGCTACGACATCACCGACTTGGTGGATATCGACCCGGTGATTGGCGACCTGGATGTATTTGACAAGCTGGTTTCGCTAACCCACGCTCGGGGCTTGCGAATGATTGTGGACCAGGTGTGGGGCCACACCAGCGATCGCCACTTTTGGTTTTTAGAAAGCCGCGAGAGCCGGGATAACCCCAAGGCGGACTGGTATGTCTGGGCCGACCCCAAGCCAGACGGTTCGCCCCCAAATAATTGGCTATCGGCCTTCAACGGTGACTCCGCCTGGGCCTGGGAGCCTCGGCGGGAGCAGTACTATCTATTTCATTTCCTGGACAGTCAGCCAAAGCTGAACTGGGACAATCCAGAGGTGGTTGAGTCGATTCTCAAGCGGGCCAAGTTCTGGCTAGATCGCGGCATCGACGGCTTCCGCATCGATGCTCCCAATTTCTTCATGCATGACAAAGAGCTGCGGGATGAGCCCGAGCGGCCCGCTGGCAGCCCCATGCCCGACGGCATCGACCCCGACAACCCCATGGCCAAGCTGATGTTTCAGTACAGCTTTTGCCGTCCGGAGGCGATCGAGGCCCTGAAACCCATTCGGGAACTGGTTGACCAGTACCCCAGCACCGTCACCCTGGCGGAAGTTACCCTCTGCGAAGACTCGATTGTACTCTCCAGCGACTATGTTAAAGGCCACCAGCGGGCCCATCTGGCCTACAACAGTGCCCTGCTCATTGATGAGCCGATCAGCGCCACCCTGATGCAGCAAATCCTCAAGAAAGTCGAGGACAATTTCATCAATGGCGGCAACTGCTGGATTGTGGGCAACCACGACTACGGCCGTCTGCGCAGCCGCTGGACCGGGCGCGATCGCGACGGCACCCCCTATCCAGAAACCTTCTACCACCAGGCCGCCGCCATGCTGGTGGCTTTACCCGGAGCCCTCTGCCTCTACCAGGGGGACGAACTGGGCCTGACCGAGGCCCGCATTCCCGAAGATATTCCAGTGGGGCAGCTCCAGGATCCCTTCGGTAAAGCCCTGTACCCTGATGTGGTCGGTCGGGATGGTTCTCGCACCCCCATGCCCTGGCAGGCCACCGCCGTTGCAGCCGGATTTTCCAACCGGGAAGATACCTGGCTGCCGATTCCCGAAACCCACCGGTCCCGGGCGGTGGATGCCCAAACACAAGATCCCAGCTCCCTGCTGAATACCTGGCGGCGCATGCTTCACTGGCGCAATCGCCAGCCTGCCCTGATGCAGGGGGACTGCACCATTCTCGACACCGAGGAGCCAATCTTTGCCTTTATTCGGGAAGCCCCCCAGCAGCGGCTGCTGTGCATGTTTAATTTGAGCGAGGAAACGGCCTATTTTGAGCTGCCGGAGGAAATGCACCCCTGTCTCACCGCCACCGGGGCCAACCCGGCCATGAAGCGCAACGGTGACATGCTGCGGTTACGGGGCTACGGTTATTTCTTTGGCAATCTCCAGCCCCGGACCCAGCCTGCCAACAGTGGTTCGGGTAAAGACTTAATCGAAGACAGACAGGAGCGCCTGGAGGCATCCTGCAGCTCTGAGGCCTGCGACGCCGCCAAGCAAGAAGTAACGTCAGCCCGCTGACCATCGGCCCAGCAGAGCCCCAGCTGACACACCCAGTAACACGAAGAACGGGAGGATTTCTATGGCCCGCATTGCTATCAATGGGCTCGGCCGCATTGGTCGAGCCACCCTAAAGATTGTGCTGGACACCCCAGGTCTTGAACTGGTGGCCATTAACGATTTGGTACCCCCAGACAACCTGGCCTACCTGCTGCGGTTTGATACGGTCTATGGTCGCTACAACCGATCCGTTAAGGCGGAGGAAGCGGCGCTAGTCATCGACGACCAGCGCTATCCGGTGTTCAGCGAAAAAGACCCGAGCCAGCTACCCTGGAGGGACATGGCCGTGGATATTGTGCTGGAATGCACCGGCGTCTTCCGCCAGCGAGAAGGGTTAGAAAAACACCTCCAGGCCGGGGCTAGGCGAGTGATGCTCTCAGCCCCCGCCAAGAGCGACGGCATCGAAACCATCGTCCACGGGGTCAACCAGCCCGCTGAGGATTGCGATATGTTCTCCACTGCCAGCTGCACCACCAACTGCATCACGCCGGTGGCCGAGGTGATGGGTCGCCGGGTGGGGGTAAAAAAGGCAATCATGACCACCGTCCACGCCTACACCTCTAGTCAGGCAATCGTGGACGGGCCGAGTAGCAAGTACCGGCGGGGCCGGGCAGCGGCAGCTAACTTTGTGCCCACCAGCACCGGGGCGGCGATCGCCACTACCAAAGTCCTGCCTCAGTTCTCCGGCAAGTTCGACGGGGTGGCCATTCGCGGCCCGATTCCGGTGGGCTCCATCTGCGACATGGTGTTTGTCACCGATCGCCCCACCCGCGTCGATGAAATCAACGACATTTTCCGCAGCGAGGCCGACACCGACCAGTATCGGGGCATCCTGGGCTGCACTGAACAGCCCCTCGTGTCTTCCGACATCATTCAAGACCCCCGCGCCTCGATCGTGGACCTGACCATGACCCAGGTGGTGGACGGCGATCTGGTGAAAATCATGGCCTGGTATGACAACGAATGGGGCTACGCCAGCCAGATGGTCAAGGAGGCAGTTCGGGTCAGTCGCCAGCAGCCAGTAACAGTCTAAGCATCGGCATCCCCAACTAAACGCCCAGGTAGGGGCTGGGATCACACCAGCCAGCTCCTACCTGAGATGGATACGGAAATCCCTTCAATGGCCGATCATTCAGGGTGGCTAGCCCTATCTCAGGACAAGCTGAGGGGCCGCTATTCGCCCCGGCTTTGACCGGTTCGGAGTCTTGTGGTAACAGAGAGTTACCAGTTTTTGCCGTGGTTCGTCTTCTTCACAATCGGCCATTGATTCAGCAGCTATTCCCTGGAGCTAGTCAAGCCGCTGCCCTGATGCGATCGCACGACTGGGCGCAAACCCCCATGGGGCCAGCTGACCACTGGCCAGCCCCGTTAAAAACTGCCCTGGGCATTTTGCTCGGCGCAGGCACTCCCATGGTGTGTATCTGGGGCCCAGATCGCCGGTTGTTTTACAACGATGCCTGGGCCCATCTGCTCGAAGCGGACCGGCTCCTCCCCATTGGTCAGGCAATCGTCGATCAGTCTGCCGCGATCGGTGCCCCCTTGGCAGAAGCCGTCGAGTCAGTCTTTGCCACCGGTCAGCTGGTGGCGTCCGTAGCTCCCTCTGCCGCCCATTCCTTCTGCTCAGACTATGTCTGGGACTGCAGCCCCATCTGGCAGGGCGATGGCCACATCGGGGGAGTTTTCGTGACCGGTGCCCACCGCCCAGAAGTCGGAATTTTCCAAGACTCTACCAGCTGTCAGCGAGTCACCGTCCAGCTCGAAGAAAGCCAGCACTTTATTCAGCACGTGGCTGCGACCCTTCCCGGCATCCTATATGTTTACGACCTGGTAGAGCAGCGCAACATCTATGTCAACCGCCAGGTTAGTGACCTGCTGGGCTATAGCGAAGTGCAGCTTCAGACCATGGGTGAGAATCTGCTGTCCCAGGTAATCCACCCCGATGATTTCGATCGAATCGCGACCCATCATCAGCAGTTCCAGTCAGTCCCGAGCGGAGAAAACCGGGAAATCGTTTATCGGATGCACCACAGCAGCGGCGAATGGCGCTGGTTTCGCAGTCGAGAAGTGGTATTTGCCAGAACC
Source organism: filamentous cyanobacterium CCP5 (assembly GCA_003017785.1). Lineage (GTDB taxonomy): Bacteria > Cyanobacteriota > Cyanobacteriia > Phormidesmidales > Phormidesmidaceae > CCP5. Next base: position 6,049 of record PYEQ01000070.1, read on the forward strand.
CCTGGGGGCCAGCCCCGGCAAATTTTGGGCATCGCCCAGGACATCACCCACCATCACCAGGCAGAAACCACCGCCCGTGAGAGCGAAGCCCGCTTTCGGCTGATCGCTGAAACTATCCAGGACGTATTTTGGATTACCGATTTCCAACACCCCAAGATTCTCTACGTCAGTCCGGCCTATGAGACCATTTGGGGGCGATCGCCCGACGCCATCTATCAGGATCATTCTGCCTGGGCCGAAACCCTCCATCCCGACGATCGCGACCGAGTCGTTAGCCAGACTTCTTCCATTCCAGACCATGGCCAGGTCGAGCAGGACTATCGAATTATTCGCCCCGATGGTGCGGTGCGCTGGATCCGCGATCGCGGGTTTGCGGTGCGGGATCAATCCGGTGCCATCCAGATGCTGGTCGGCATCGCCCAGGACATTACCGAGCGGCGGCACACGGAGCAGGCTCTGCAGCAGGCGGAAGAGCGGCTGCGCATCGCCCTGCAGCACGCTCCCATCACCATGTTTAACCAGGACCAAAACCTGACCTACACCTGGATTTATAACTCCCAGGTGCTGCAGCCAGATAGCGTGGTGGGTAAAGGCGATCGCGATATCTTAGATCCCCTCACCGCCGAGACTATGAACGCCCTCAAGCGGCAGGTGCTCGCCACTGGCGTCGGCATTCGCCAGGAAATCGCCGCCACGATCCGGGGTAGCCGCCATTTCTTTGACCTTACCCTCGAACCCCTGCGGGATACCCATGGGGCTGTAGTGGGGCTGACCGGGGCAGCCATCAATATTTCAGATCTCAAGCGCACAGAACTAGAGCTGCGCCAGAGCGAAGAACGATTTCGCGATCTGGCGGACAACATTTCTCAATTTGCCTGGATGGCCAACCCCGACGGCTCGATTTTTTGGTATAACCGTCGCTGGTTTGACTACACCGGCACCACCCTCGAAGCCATGCAAGGCTGGGGCTGGCAGCAGGTACATCACCCCGACCATGTGGAGCGCGTCGTCGAAAAGTTTAGCCGCTGCATTGCCAGCGGCGACACCTGGGAAGACACCTTCCCGATCCGGAGCCAAGACGGGAAATACCGCTGGTTTCTCTCCCGCGCCGTGCCCGTGCGCGATGATCAGGGGCACGTCCTACGGTGGTTTGGCACCAACACCGACATCACCGAACTGCGAGATACAGAACTCGCCCTCCAACAGGCCACCGATCGCCTCAACACCGCCCTCAAGAGTGCGCCGATCACCCTGTTTAATCAAGATCGCGAGCTGCGCTACACCTGGCTACACAACCCCACCCACGACTTTTCTAGGGATGGCGTGCTGGGCCAGCGGGATGACGAAATCTTGCCCGCCGAGCTCGCTACCCCCTTGATTCGCCTTAAGCAACAAGTGCTAGACAAGGGGGTAGGCGTACGTTCTGAGGTGAAGGTCGATCCTCTCTACTTCGACCTGACGGTTGATCCGATTCACGATCAGCATGGGGCCGTGGTGGGGATTACCTGTGCGGCTGTGGACATTAGCCAGCGACTCCGGCTGGAAGCCGAGCGCCAGCAGGCCGAAGATACCCTGCGGCAGAGCGAAGACCGGCTGCGAATGGCGGTAGAGTCGGCCCAGCTAGGCACCTGGGACTGGAACCTGGTAACCAACGAACTGGTTTGGGACTCTGGATGCAAGGCCATGTTTGGGCTTGCCCCCGACGCTGAGGTCACCATCGAGGGATTTTACGAAGGGCTGCATCCCGACGATCGCCCTCCGGTTGAACGGGTGATTCGAGACTGCTTTGACCCTACCCTGAGCAATCACTACAACATCGACTACCGCACCGTGGGCCTTGAGGACGGGGTCGAACGGTGGATTTCGGCCAAGGGTAAAGTCTATTTCGATGCGTCCGATACCCCTCAGCGGTTTACCGGCATTGTGGTGGACATCAGCGATCGCAAGCGGTTCGAGCAGGCGCTGATGGAAAGTGAGGCGATCGCCCGCACCAACGCCGAAGAACTGGCCGCCCTGATGGAAACCACCCCGGCGGCTATCTGGATCGCCCACGATCCAGACTGTCACCAGATGACCGCCAACCGCATGGCCTACGAGCTGATGGGCAGTGAACCTGGCGCCTCGGCCACGGCCACCCCGGCTAGCGGCGAGAGTTCACTGCTGTTTAAGCAGTTTAAGAACGGGGAAGAAATGCGGCCCCAGGATCTGCCCATGCAGAAGGCGATTCGCACCCAGCAGGAGGTGACAGATCAAATTGAGTTCGTTTTTCCCGACGGCACCGTGCGCTATCTCTATGGTCGAGCGGTCCCCCTCTACGGGCCAAACGGCGGAGTGCGGGGGGCGATCGGCGGGTTCGCGGAAATCACCGCCTTCAAAGAAGCCGAGCAGGAGCGCGAACAGCTACTTCAGCGGGAGCGATTGGCTCGGGAAGAGGCCGAGCGGGCCAATCGGATTAAAGATGACTTTCTGGCGGTACTCTCCCATGAGCTGCGATCGCCTTTGAACCCCATTCTGGGCTGGTCGCGGCTGCTGCGCATGGGCCGTCTAGACCGGGCCAAAACCGAAAAAGCCCTAGAAACCATCGAGCGCAACGCCCAGCTTCAGGCCCAGCTGGTGGACGATCTGCTCGATCTAGCCAGAATCTTACGGGGCAAACTACATCTGGAGAGCACCGTTGTCAGTCTGGCCCAGGTGGTCGAATCAGCGGTAGAAACCGTCAAAATGGCGGCGGCAGCCAAAGCCATAAGCCTAACCGCCGACCTCGATGCCACCATTCGGGTGCTGGGGGATGCCGGTCGCCTGCAGCAGATTGTCTGGAACCTGGTCTCTAACGCCATTAAGTTTACCCCTGACCATGGTCAGATCCAGATTCAGCTCACCCAGACAGGCCATCAGGCCCAAATCATCGTGACCGATACAGGGGTTGGCATCACCCCAGACTTTCTCCCCTTCCTATTCGAATCCTTCCGCCAGGAAGATGTGTCCATCACCCGCAAGCATGGTGGTCTGGGGTTGGGACTGGCGATCGTCCGGCGGCTGGTCGAAGCCCACGGCGGCACCATCACCGCCGATAGTCCCGGTGAAGGGCAGGGAGCTACTTTCACTGTTCAACTGCCGTCCCTGAGTGCCGATGGCGACGATCCCCTGCCGGCCCCGGTCTCGGCCCAGATCCCCGATCTGGCTGGGTTGAAAATTCTGGCGGTGGACGACTCAGCCGATGCCCGAGAGCTATTGACAGCTCTGCTGACCCAGTATGGGGCCGAAGTTGCCGTGGCCGGTTCTGCCGCCGCCGCCCTGGAAACGGCGAAGAGGTTTTGCCCCGATTTGCTGATTAGCGACATTGGCATGCCCGACATGGACGGCTACGAGCTGATTCGCCAGATTCGATCCCTGGCGGCTGAGCCAGTTCGACACATACCGGCGATCGCCCTGACCGCCTACGCCCGCGAAGACGATCAGCAGCGGGCGATCGCCAGCGGCTATCAGCGGCACCTGAGCAAGCCCCTGAACATCAACCAGCTAGTGGCGACGATCAATCAGCTGATCCAGACGCCTCCTCGGCTCAGCTAGCCACCCCGCCGATATCAAACATGGACATCTAGGCATAACTTCACCGCACCCGTAGACTGATGGAGGATTCAGAAAACGACACCAGGTAGACCATGCAGATTCTTTTTGTGGCGGCGGAAGCGGCTCCCCTAGCCAAGGTAGGGGGCATGGGAGATGTGGTGGGTTCTCTTCCCAAGGTGCTGCGGGCTATGGGCCACGACGTGCGGGTCCTGATGCCCTATTACGGGTTCATGCCCGACAAAATTGATATCCCCAAAGCCCCGGTCTGGTGGGGATACGCCATGTTTAAAGACTTCGCCGTCTACGAAACCACCCTGCCTGACTCTGATGTCCCCCTGTACCTGATGGGGCATCCTGCCTTTGACGCCCGCTACATTTACGGCGGTGACGACGAAGACTGGAAGTTCACCTTTTTTGCCAACGGAGCCGCCGAATTTGCCTGGAACTACTGGAAGCCCCAGATTATCCACTGCCACGACTGGCATACCGGCATGATCCCGGTGTGGATGCACCAGTCCCCCGACATTGCCACCGTCTTCACCATCCACAACCTGGCCTACCAGGGGCCCTGGCGCTGGCGGCTCCAGCAGATTACCTGGTGTCCCTGGTACATGGAAGGGCACAACACCATGGCCGCCGCCGTGCAGTTTGCCGATCGGGTCAACACCGTATCCCCCACCTACGCCCAGCAGATTCAAACCGCCGCCTACGGGGAAGAACTGGAGGGACTGCTGTCCTTTATTAGCGGTAAGCTCAGCGGCATTCTCAACGGCATTGACATGGATGCCTACAATCCTGCTACTGACAAATACATCGCCAAGCCGTTTACCGCCGACACCCTAGAAAATCGCCGCGCCAACAAGGTGGCCTTACAGGAAGAAATGGGCCTGGAGGTCAACTCAAAAGCCTTTGTTGTCGGCATCGTCAGCCGCCTGGTGGAGCAGAAGGGCCTCGATCTAATTTTGCAAATCCTGGAACGGTTTATGGCCTACACCGACGCCCAGTTTATTTTGCTGGGCACGGGCGATCGCTACTACGAAACCCAGCTCTGGCAGATGGCCTCCCGGTTCCGGGGACGGATGGCCACCTACCTGCTTTACAGTGAGGGCCTGGGCCGTCGCATCTACGCCGGGGCCGATGCCTTCTTGATGCCCTCCCGATTTGAGCCCTGCGGCATCAGCCAGCTGATCGCCATGCGCTACGGCTGTATCCCCATCGTCCGCCGTACCGGTGGCCTGGTGGATACGGTGCAGCACCATGTGCCCTCTGAGCACACCGGCACCGGCTACTGCTTCGATCGCTACGAACCCCTGGATCTGTTTACCTGCCTGATTCGTGCCTGGGAAGGCTTCCAGTACAAAGAGGCCTGGAAAGCCCTGCAGCAGCGGGCCATGGCCAAGGACTTCAGCTGGACTCGATCGGCGGTTGAATATATCAAGCTCTACAGCGATGTCCTCGGCCTCGACTACCGTGGGCAGCTGCCCGAAGCCTTAAATCCTGAGAGTTCTGAGCCAGCAAAAGCGCTCTGAGGTGCTAAAACTGCTGCTGATTCGCCACGCAGAATCCCTGGGCAACCTCGAAGGGCGCATGGAGGGGCAAAGCTCAACGGGCTTGTCAGAGCGGGGCATGCAGCAGGCCCATCAGTTAGGGCGGCACCTGGCTGCCACCGACTGGCAGCCGACGGCCATCTATTGCAGTCCGCTGCTGAGAGCGACCCAGACCCTGACGGCCATGGGTAGCACTTTGGGATGGCAGCTCGATCGCCAGGCCAATCCGCTGCCGGTGCCAGTAACCTGGGACCCAAATCTAAGGGAATACGCCAACGGCTGTTTCCAGGGATTGACCTGGATCGAGGCCCAGCAACAATACCCCCAGCTCTGTCAGCAGCTAGAAACCAGTCTCGACTGGCTGCCGATTCCAGGGGCAGAAACGTTAGAGGCGGGGCGATCGCGGGCAACAGAGTTCTGGCAGCAGGTCTTGGAAACCCACCAAACCAGCGATCGCCTCTGGATTATCAGCCATCAGTGGCTGCTCCAGCAGCTGCTCTCGGTGATTTTAGGCTGCGATCGCACCTGGGCCGTGGCCATGGGCCACACCGCCTGCTTTGAAATCTGGCTGGATCGCGATCGCTGGTGCCAAGCCGATCACAACCGCTGGAACAGCGAGCTCTGGCAGCTGCGACGCTTCAACGATTGTAAACATCTGCAAGGCTGACTATAATTCGGGGATCATAGGGCGGGGCTGAAGGTCAGCTGCCGTCGTCTAACTGCACTGCTGTACAAATTCGCCATGACCCAGGCCATCAACGATATTGATTGGCAGGCAAGACAGGGGAGCGTTGCCGCCATTATTCAGATTTTGAATGAGCATTTTTCCGATTGCCAGGTGCGCACCCGGGCAGTGCTTGACCAGGGGGTGCTGCAGCTCCTCTGCGAAGCCCCTACCCCCCAGCAAATGCCCCAGAATGAGGTGGTTGGCCGCGTCAAAACGGTGCTAGAAAACGTCTGCCCCCGGGGGATCTATCGGGTCAACGTGAATGGCCGAATCGTCAACGAGCAGCAGCTGCTATGGCTAGATGCCATCAGACGCGACCCTGAGCATCAACTCCTGTGGTCAGAGCTGATCACCCTCAAAACCCCCAA
>PYEQ01000813.1 GCA_003017785.1 filamentous cyanobacterium CCP5
AAGCAGATTGCGAGGCTAGGCTCATGGTACCCTAGCCCCCTCAGTTTGCACGGCAAGCGCGGGTGGCTAGGGTTTTCGCGTTCTGTTTCTTCCGTACCCACTACAAGGAACAGAACCGATGTTTGACTATCAAGAACCAGAAGCCAGCGACAACCAAGAGACTCAAGGGACCGGGTCTTTGCCGCTGCCGCCAGGAGTTGGGGGCCAAGGCAAAGGGACCCGGTCCCTAAACCCCGAGAAGGTGCGCCACATGCTCTTTGGCAGCCTAGCGGGGATCGATCGCACCATCAAAATCCTCCACGCCCTGGGTTACGCCGACCCCAACGACTGGTCAGAGCCTATACCTGCTCCGCTGAGCGGAATCGACACCCGGTCGTCGAGCGGAGTCGAGACGTGGATGGCGATACTGACCAAGATTCTGCTGATTGAGTAGGTTCTTGCCAAGAAACCGGGTGCCTACTGTTTGTCCCAGTATTGGGCTACAAGCAGCAGGCACCCGGTTTCTAATTGCAAACTGGCACAGCGATAAAGCTTACAGCGTCTTCAACGTATTAAACACAGTCCCCAACTCATTAAACTGGCACAGCTGTAAAGCATACTGGCACAGCTGTGAAGCATGTTGACCTCGCTGTGAAGTCTACCGACACCACAATGTAAGAACTTCTGGGTTCCGCTAACGCTTTACCCAGCCTACTTGCGCTGGTTCGGGTGCGATCGCCCCTAGCTCACCCAACCCAAATAGATCGCCCAGGGCAGCAGCAAAAACCCTGCCGCAATGCCAACACCCACCACCGCACTCGTGCCGTAGGCCAGAGGCCGAATCTCTCTATTTAATAGCCCGATCGATTGCAGCGCGCTCCAAAAGCCGTGGCGCAGGTGCGAGGCCAGCAGCCCCAAAACGACCGTATAGCCCACCACGTAGGGCAGCGACTGAAACGTCTCAATCACCAGACGGGCCAGGTCGCGCACGGTGTCGCCGCCCAGCTCGGTGGTGTAGTGGGTGCCATAGCGAAACGTCATCAGGTGGGTGACCCAAAACACCGCCAGCACCGAGCCCGTGATAATCATGGTGCGCGAGCTGAGGGTTTGGTAGCTAGAGCCACCCGCCGACTGGTAGGTGCTGTAGCCCTGCAGCCGCGCCTGCCGTTTGCGCCAAAAAATCTCAACGCCCACCCAGGCGTGCAGCAGTACGACAGCCGTCAGCGCCACCTCAAACGCATAGTAGACAACGCCAAAGTTGCTCACCAGCAGGGCGTAGGCATTGTAGGCATCGCGGCCTACAAACAGCAGCAGGTTGCCTACCATGTGCGCCAGCGCAAACGTCACCAGCGCCAGTCCCGTAAACCCGGTGATCAGCTTTTTGCCCATCGACGAGCGATAGAACCGCAGCAGAGGTGACGCAGCGGTTTTAGGAGATTCGGGCTTTGGGTCAGGGGCTTTGAGGGTGTTGGTCATGGTTCATCCTGCACGCTCTCGATTTGCTCGATTACCCGGCGAATTTCAAAGGCATCTGGGGCATCGGGGTGCTCAAACAGGTAGCGCTCCAGGTCGCGCTGGGCCTCGCCAAGCTGCCCCTGCTGGTAATGAATCAGGCCGCGATCGCGCCATTCGTTCACCGCCTCAGGGTAAATCAGCAGAATGCGGTTGATCGCATCGAGCGCCTTGGGTACATCTCTATTTTGCAGGTAAATCATTTTCAGGTTGGTCAGCATTCGCACCAAGAAAGTGGCCGGGGTAATCGGGGCCAGGTGCTGCGGTTCGATCTGGGTGGCGTCGCCAAACATCTGCTTGAGGCGATCGCGGCAGTCCTGCTCAAACAAAATCTCGCCCCGGTGAAAGGGGTCGACAAAAATATCCATTTCATCGACCGTGGGGCGAATCAAAAAATGCCCCGGCATACTCACCCCCACCATCGGAAAGCCAATCCGGCGGGCCAGCTCCAGATACACCAGCGACAGGGTAATGGGAATGCCCACCCGGCGCTCCAGCACCTCGTTAAGAAAGCTGTTGCGGGGGTCGTAGTAGTCTACGCTGTTGCCGCGAAAGTTGAGGTCGTTAAACAGGTAGTCGTTGATGGCGCGAATAATTTTGAGCGGATAGGGCGCTTGGGGCAGGCGCTGGCGCAGGGTGTCGGCCATGCGATCGAGCATGGCCAGGTAGTCGTCAACCACCAGGTAGGGATACTCTTCTTGCGCAATATACAGAGCCGCCCTGGACAAACTCACCTGATCTAAAGGCTGCTGCAGCTCTTGATACAGG
>PYEQ01000814.1 GCA_003017785.1 filamentous cyanobacterium CCP5
TCGTTGACGTAGACCTTCGTTTGACCGTTCTCAGTTTGGGTCGTCGTAACGTCGGCCACAGGGTTTTCAAGCGCTAAATAGTCATCGCGAATCTCCTCGAGGTTTTGATGAATTTGCTGGCGGCGTTGCCCCAGGGTTGCGCCGGGAGCCGAAACCTGAAAGGTATCGTAGCCATCGAGCTCGACCCAGCCCAGGGAGTAGGCGCTGCTGCCACCGCCGCCCGCCGTCGAAAACTGCGCTAGGGCCGAAGTCGCGCCACCGGGCAAAGCACTGGTAAGAACTAAAAAGAAGGTGCTGACAACCAGCAGCGATCGCCACCCCCACGTCAACAGCCATCGCTGAGTTTGGCGCTGAATTCGGCGCAGCTGGGGAGTAGTTTGGGCGGGGAAAAATCTTCGCATAGGACAACTTCTGTTCCGTTTGTACCTGCAAGCGGCCTGTCAAAATCTGAGCAACAGACCCTTGGAAAAAGCTGAATGGGCAAAAAGCGCAGAAACAGCGGGGAGTAAGAATACTCACCCCGCAGATTGGCGCATTCAGATTCGATCAACATCTCTCGTAAGAAAGACCCCCGCGCTAAAACAGGCCATAGCAGGGTTTAATCGCGCTAACTCGGCCATAGAATCTGCCGCTGGCAGGAAGACAGGAACCAGCGGCGAGCGGAGGATGAGGAATACGCAATTGGAGGAGTGCGCTTTGCACACCCAAAAACAGCAGCGAATAGACGCGATCGCCCTTTTACCCTGACCTCTGATGACTTTTCTCAAAGACAACAAAGACACGCTGCGGGTTATTTTGGCCGTTTGCATGGTCGTTGCTGGTGTTTTACATTTTGTGGTGCCACAGCCGTTTATTCGCATTGTGCCGGGGTTTTTACCCGCCCCCGCAGCCTTGGTTTATATCAGCGGCGCGATCGAAGTCCTGCTGGCCCTGGGGCTGCTGCTACCTTCTACGCGGCGGCTTTCGGCCTGGGGTTTGGTACTCTTGTTTATTGCGGTTTATCCAGCCAACCTCAATATGGCGATTAACCACATTCAAATTTCTGGCATTCCAGATGCTTGGTGGTTTCAGGCCATTCGACTGCCCTTTCAGTTCGTGCTGATTGCCTGGGCCTACTGGTTTACCCGTCCCGAAACCCCTCAGTTCTCGTAACCTATGGATCTACTGGCTCCTGTTCCCTGGCTAGACGCTGCCGGACGTTTGGGCATCGCTATTTTGTTTGCGGCTATTATTGGCCTCGATCGCGAGTTTAGTAATAAAGCGGCGGGCCTTAGAACTAACATGCTGGTAGCATTGGGGGCTGCTCTTTTTGTATTGGTCACGGTTCAAAGCGGGCTAGTCCAAACCGACAGCAGTTCTATGGCACGCACGCTGCAGGGCATTATTACCGGGGTTGGGTTCGTTGGGGCTGGCTCAATTTTGCGCGAAGATCGGGTGCGGGGTCTGACCTCGGCCACCGCCGTCTGGATCTCCGCTGGAGTTGGGGTCGCGGCTGGGCTGGGTCAGTGGCAACTGGGCCTGTTGAGCACCCTATTTGCTTTAATGATTTTACGCTTGATGAAATTTGCCGAAAAGCATATTTAAATTAAATCCAGGTTCAGACGTGAAGCTGTGTCGATATTTGTCAACGATTGTCAGCGGAAAAACGTCGAACTTTGAGTAGAACTTGCCCTGAAAATAGCCGTTCCTTGAGCGGAGTCGAAGGGAACAGCTAGCGAGTCTTTTTATCGTTTGGAGTGGTGCGCCAGCGTCATGGACGTCTCTCTGTAAATAGCCGTCCCTAGCCCCCTTTGGAGCGGCTTCACCAACGACTTCGCTCAGGGAACGGCTATGGCTGTTCTTATTGTTGAGGTTGCCATGGTAGCGACATGGAAAAGGGTGTATCCCACTTTCGTAAATTTGTCACTTTAACGGCTATCCGATCTGTCATTCCCGTATAAACGGGAATGACAGATCGGATGGCTTACTCCTAGGTAGATTCCCACGAAAGTGGGAATGACGTAGAAACTTGCAAAAGTGGGATGCACCCCATGGAAAATTGGGAAAACTCAAAAAATCTATCGATGGGGTGGCAGGCTCAATCTGGGTCGCTGTTAAAGTAGCGAGTGAGATCAAAACTTGAAACAGCATTGCCGGTATCGGTCGTGAGCAATTGCCATTTGTAGGCGCTGTTAGTTCAGCGCTGTGGCGGCATCGCTGCGTCAATCTCCGGCAGTTCACGTTACTATACGTGACCGTGAAGGCACATTACAGTC
>PYEQ01000815.1 GCA_003017785.1 filamentous cyanobacterium CCP5
AGTCAGGCCATGGGCGGAGGCCATGGCTAAAAATTTTGTAGGGGAAGGATTGTAGATCAGATCGTAGGCGATCGCCCCTTCTGGCAACAGCCCGATTTGCTCCTGGCTGAGGGGAGATTCGCCCACCGGCTTCATTCCCACTGGGGTCGTGTTGACGACCAGATCGGCCTCTGGCAGCAGTTCAGGTATCGCCTCCCAGGGATGCACCGACAGGGGCGGCTGCAAAGGAGAAGACTGCCAGCTAGCGGCAAACTGCCTGAGCTTATCGGCATTGCGACCGACGACGTGGATTTCAGGGATGCCCCACTGGGTACAGCCTGCTACCACCGCCCGTGCCGCCCCGCCATTTCCCAGGACGATCGCCCGTTGACGTCCCTTAGGGGCCAGTTCTTTCAGGGGCGACAGAAACCCAGTTATGTCAGTGTTGGTGCCAGCCCAGCCTGCGTCTGTGGGCCAGACGGTATTGACCGCTCCGATCGCCTCTGCCTCTGGGGTAATGGTCGACAGCAACGGCATAATCGCCTGCTTGTGGGGAATGGTGATGTTGAAGCCCCGCAGATCGATGGCGCGAAATCCGGCGACGGCAGTGGCTAAATCCGCTGGCTTGATCGGCAGCGCCACGTACATGTAGTTGGCCCCTAGTTCTGCCAGAGCCGCATTGTGCATGATTGGTGAGAAGGAGTGCCGCACCGGGTCGCCAATCACTCCTAGTAGCTGAGTTTCACCGGTAATGGTTTGAGCCACAAAATTCTTTGAATTTGCCCTTTAAAAATCACCCTTACAGTACATCTAAACGGATGGTCCATCGCTGCGTGGATGCACCTTATACCCCTCACTCCTCACCCAGCATGTTCATGAAACAAAGCCACAATCTTGTCAATTACCTCCTCAATGGTGAGGCCGTCGGTATTGAGTTCGATCGCATCACTGGCCTTTCTCAAAGGGGCAACCCGGCGAGTGCTGTCTTTGTGATCGCGCTCGTCTATGGCCCGCTCCAGATCTTCTAGGCTGGCGGTGGGCTGGTTCTGGGCCTGCATGTCTCGCTGGCGGCGGCGGGCCCGTTCTTCGACGGAGGCGGTCAGGAAAATCTTCAGCTCTGCTTCAGGAAATACCTGGGTGCCGATGTCCCGGCCTTCCATCACCACGCCTCCGTTTTCGCCGTACTGCTGCTGTTGGGCTAGGAGCTGCTGGCGGACGGTGGGCTGAGCGGCGATCGCCGACACCTGGCTGGTAACGGCTTCACTGCGAATCAGCCGGGTAACTTCCTGGTCGTTGATCCAGATGCGGGAGGGGTAGGCGGCAAATTCGGGATTGTCGCCGGTAGGGGCTAGCCGTAGTTCACAGTCTTGGATCAGCTCGGCGATCGCCACCTCGTCCTGGGGCCGCAAGCCCCGCTCTAGCACTAGCCAGGTCACGGCTCGGTACATGGCTCCGCTGTCTAGGTACAGCAGCCCCAGGCGGCGGGCGACCTGGCGGGCCACGGTAGACTTCCCTGCTCCCGCCGGGCCGTCAATGGCGATGATCGGCTGACGCGATCGCAGCAGGCAGTTGTCAATCAGTCGGGTAGCCCCGACGTGGGCCGCCACCGATAGCAGCCCAGAAGTCTTCACAGTGTCTAAGGGGGTCAATGTACGGGGATCCACTAGCTCAACATATTGGGGCTGCACCGCTGCTGCTTGGACCAGTACCGACTCCACGGTGGAGATCAGGGCAGCGGCCTGCCGCTGTCCCTGGCGAAACTGGGACTTTGCAGCGGTCAACCCCCGATAGAGTACCGCAGCCTGCTCCCGTTCGGCTGGAGCTAAATATTGATTTCGGGAACTGAGGGCCAGACCGTCCAGTTCCCGGATGATGGGGCAGCCAATTACCTGCCCTGGCAGGTTGAGATCCTGTATCAGGCGGCGAATAATCGCTAGCTGCTGGGCGTCCTTGCGGCCAAAGTAGGCGCGATCGGGTTTCACTAGGCTCAAGAGCTTCGTAACCACCGTCGCCACCCCTTCAAAGTGGCCGGGTCGGAACCGTCCGCACATCACCTGCGTCATAGCTAGGGGAGGAGACACGATGGTTGGACTGTCACTCTCCCTTTGGGTGCGATAGAGGGCGCTGGTGGTAGGAGCAAACACCATGTCCACCCCAGCAGACTCACAGCGCTCTAGATCCAGGGCTAGGGAACGGGGATAGCTGTCTCTTATACACATCT
>PYEQ01000816.1 GCA_003017785.1 filamentous cyanobacterium CCP5
CTCGCTCCAGGTTGGTGGTCATGGCGAGCTGGTGCAGGGGACCAAGCTTGACCGGCACGTGATCGCAGCGATCGCCCTGCAGCTCCTGCATCAGCGCCATCAGCGGCGACTCGTAGATAGGTTTGTGACCCAGCTCAAACATGGCGTGGGTGAGCAGCAGCGTTACCGTGGGGCGGCCCGGCTCGCGCCAGTGGTCGTAGATGTAGGCCAGCTCGCTGCGAATTTGAGCCACCAAGAAGTGGTAGTCAAGGGTGAGGTAAAACTGCTGCTGGTCGAGGAACGACGGCAAAAAGACCGCCGACTCGCCCTTGATGCGAAACATGCGAGAGGTGGTCAGGCTGCGCAGCCGCCGCACCGGGCGACCGCTGAGGTGCAGCTTGTCGTTTTTGCCAATTTCGGCGTAGATTGCCGACAGCTCGGCCGCCGGAAACACCTGCACCGGGGCAATTTCGGCCAGGGTTTGGGTGGGCAGGCCGTAGGTGGCCAGCTCCGTTTGCAGGGCCTTGTCTTCGGCCAGCAGGGCTACCTGCACCACCGGGTAGCGGTGGTCGCCCAGGACGCGGTACCGCCCCAGTGGGTCGATATCGCTGGGTTTGAGCAGCCCGTCTTGAATGAGCTGGCCCAGCAGATAGAGGCTCTGGGCCCACACCAGGGGCAGGTTGTCGTTGGGCAGGCGAGTTTGGCTGCCGGGCTGTTTGCGCTCGGCCTCAAGGCGCTCCTCGGGCACGTAGTACAGTTCTGGCAGCAGACCCACGCCGTCGCGCTCTACGGTCAGGGCAGCCAGCCGCTCCTGGTAAAAGCGGCTTTGGTCTCTGTCGCCCGCAAACAGGCTATCCAGCCACAGGTAGGTAAAAAACAGCGGCCACTCGCACTCGATATGCTCAAACTGCTTCAGTTCCTCGGGCTCGTAGTGCAGCCGGGTAGTGTCTTCAATCACCGTCTGGTGGCCGTCGCGCAAAAACCGCTTGCAGCCGTAGGGGCCTTGCAGCTTGTCAATAATTTTTTGCCGGGTTTTCTGAGCAATCTGCGCGTCGTCGATCGCAAAACCGGGGTAGCCCACCACGCTCAGCAGGGCGGCATCAATTTCTTTAGAGCCCGACTCGCGGGGCAGCAGCGACTCCAGGGTGATGCGAGCACGGGCAATTTCATCGGTCAGCACGTGGATCGTCGAGGCCTGCCCGCCGCGCATGCCAAACAGGTTACAGCCCCGCAGCGCCTCCAGCGCCGCCTTGGCCATGCCCACGGAGCTGGCGTTGAGCTCGGGCTTGCCGTGGTTCATTTTGTTGCCCCGCTCCCAAATGCCGTAGTCGGGGGTGCGGTAGGCCCGGCCAATGTAGTAGACCAGGTTTTGCACAAAGTTGACTTCATCCTGGGTAAAGACAATTTGCAGCCCCGAGGCCGTGATCTGGGCCAGCATGAGCAAAAACACCGAGGTGGCGTCGATTTGCAGGTGACCCCACTCGTCGTCGGCGACCACCGGCAGTCCGGAGCCAGTATCGTACTTGGCATGTAGCGCTTTTAGTGGATCCTGCCGCTCTTTGAACTGCTCCACCTTCTCGGCCTGGCGCAGCATGGCGGTTAGCAGCCCCCGCATCAGCTTGACGACGCTTTGCTCTAGCTCCACCGTGCGGCCCTGGTCGTCATCCAGGTGGCGATAGGCCAGCGCCACACCCCACACGGCCAAAATGCTGTACACGTTGTCGCGCACCCAGGCGTCGGTGTAGTTGCCGTGCACGTTGACGGCGGTGCTGGCCGGTAATAGGCCGCTGACCGGGTGCTGCCGCGACAAAATTACGGTTTTGACCTGGCGGTAGTAGCGATCGAGCTGCTCCTGAAGGGCGGCTGAAGACATAGGCGACGATGAGAACAACGAAGGACGAGAGGTAATCGGGTTTTAACCCACTCTAGGGGTAATTGGCCAGGTAATAGTCGTGGAGATTACAGAATTCTGACTGAACCAAGGAGCATTGCTAGGCAGAGGTGTGACATGCGGGCTCTGCTCTAACTGAGCGCAACGTCAGGGAAGCAATGTATCTTCCCGCTATCAACTCTCTTAAAATTGGAGAAAGCCAGCCTGATGTTGCCGATGCAAACCACCACTCTCTATGAGCAAGATTTTTACGCCTGGACTCAGCATCAGGCTGAACTGCTGCGTGCAGGTCAGCTGGGGGAACTCGACCTTGAGAACTTGATTGAGGAGATCGAATCATTGGGTCGGCAAGAGCGGCAGGAGTTGCGCAATCGGTTG
>PYEQ01000817.1 GCA_003017785.1 filamentous cyanobacterium CCP5
TGGATGCGGATGCTGTTTATGTTCTCCACCATGCTGATTTCGGTGCCCACGGGAATTAAGGTCTTTGCCTGGGTGGCGACGGTGTGGGGGGGCAAGCTCCGCCTCGACACGCCGATGCTGTTTGCCCTGGGGGGTCTGGTGATGTTCCTGTTTGCGGGTATTACCGGGATTATGCTGGCGGCGGTGCCCTTTGATATTCACGTCAACAACACCTACTTCGTGGTGGGGCATTTTCACTATGTGATCTACGGAGCGACAGTGATGGGGGTCTATGCGGCCACCTACCACTGGTTCCCGAAGATGACGGGACGGATGTATTACGAGGGCCTGGGCAAGCTGCATTTTGTGTTGACCTTCATCGGGGCGAATCTGAATTTCTTTCCCATGCATCCCCTGGGGCTGATGGGCATGCCTCGCCGGGTGGCTTCCTACGACCCGGAGTTTGCCTTCTGGAATGTGATGGCCAGCCTGGGAGGCTTTTTGCTGGGGGTTTCGACCCTGCCGTTCATTCTGAATATGCTGAGTTCCTGGGTGCTGGGCAAAGAAGCCCCGGATAACCCCTGGAAAGCGATCGGCCTGGAATGGCTAGTGGCTTCCCCGCCTCCCCACGAAAACTTTGAACAGATTCCGGTGGTCGTGTCCGGGCCTTACGGCTACGGCAGCGATGAACCGCTAGTTGCCAATGATCCGACTAAGGAGTTAGCCAGTGAGCACAGCTAATCTTGACCAAACCCAGGGGGCGATCGCGGCGGAGCACGGCCACGAAGAAGCAGACCACCGCATGTTTGGCTTCATCGTCTTTCTGCTGTCAGAAAGCGTGATCTTTCTGAGTTTTTTTGTGGGCTACGGGGTGCTCAAAACCGGGGCCGACACCTGGCTACCCGCCGGATTTGAAGGGCTAGAGATCCGGGAGCCGCTGATTAATTCCGTGGTGCTGGTGTCCAGCAGCTTCGTGATCTACTTTGCCGAGCGGTTTTTGCACAAAGAAAACCTCTGGGGCTTTCGGGCCTTCTGGCTGTTGACCATGGCGATGGGCAGCTACTTTCTCTATGGTCAGGCGGTGGAGTGGATGAGCCTGCCCTTTGGCTTTACCGATGGGGTGTTTGGCGGCACGTTTTATCTGCTCACGGGGTTCCACGGGTTGCACGTGATGACCGGCGTCTTGCTGCAAGGCATCATGCTGGGGCGATCGTTTATCCCCAATAACTATGCCGGAGGCGAATACGGGGTAGCGGCGACCTCGATTTTCTGGCACTTCGTCGATGTGATCTGGATTGTGCTGTTTATCCTGATTTACGTGTGGCGGTAGTTGCTGGGTGGGAGGTATCTGGGAGGCGACTATGCCCTACGAAACCGATATTATCGAGTGGGTTGAGCAACAGATTTCTCTGATCAAAGAGCATCGCTATAGCGAAGTGGACTGGCCTAACCTGCTGGAAGAAATTGAGGATTTGAGCAAACGTGAGCGCGATCGCTTTCTATCTTCCATGCGGCTGATCATTCAGCATCTGTTGAAGTGGGAATACCAGCCGGAACAGCGATCGCGCTCCTGGGAAATTACCATCAAGCGGGAGCGCAACCACCTGCAGCGGTATCTAAGAGACACGCCGAGTCTGAAGCGGTACTGGGTGGATCTGTCGAAGGTGTATCGCGATGCCCGCGCCGATGCGGCGAACGAGACGGGGCTATCGGACTGGACCTTTCCCGACGACTGTCCCTATTCGGCAGAACAGATTCGCTCAGACTGGTTTCCTCTAGAAGAATTGGGCAACGGCTGACCGCCAGCAGACACACTACAGGGAATTGCCATGATTATTGACGACCAGCACTATGACGTGATCATCGTTGGGACGGGGGCAGGGGGCGGCACCCTGGCCCAGAAGCTAGCCCCCACCGGCAAACGAATTCTGATCCTGGAGCGGGGATCGGCCATGGCCCTGGATCAGCAAAACCTGGCGAATGTGGCCCTATTCAAAAAAGAGCTGTACCACGCTCCGGAGCAGTGGTACGACAAGGACGGCGAGCCCTTTTCCCCCCAGACCAACTACGCCGTCGGTGGCAACACTAAGGTCTACAACGCTTCTCTGATGCGGATGCGCGATCGCGACTTTGAAGCCATCAAGCACCAGGACGGGATTTCCCCCGAATGGCCCTTTAAATATGCCGATTTAGAGCCTTACTACAGCAAAGCCGAGCAGCTGTACCAGGTGCACGGGGACTATCAGAGCGACCCGACGGAGC
>PYEQ01000818.1 GCA_003017785.1 filamentous cyanobacterium CCP5
CCTGTTCGGGGCGGCTGGCTCCCACGATCGCGGCGCTCACCCGCGGGTCGCGCAAAATCCAGGCCAGGGCCAGCTGCGCCACCGAGATATTGAGCTGGTCGGCCAGGGGCCAGAGGGTTTCAACGGCGCTGAGGACGCGATCGCTCCTCAAATCCTGCATGAACCCGTTCATTTTGTCGTTGGCGGCGCGGGAATCGGCGGGGGGCGCGGCACCGGGCTTATACTTGCCGGTCAACACACCCTGGGCCAGGGGCGACCAGACGATCTGGCCAATGCCGTTTTCGGCGCAGAGAGGGAACACTTTCTCCTCAGGCTGCCGCCACAGCATGGAGTACTGGGGCTGGCTGGAGACAAACTTCTCCACGTTGGGCAGGTGCAGCGCCGCCTGAATCTGGGCCGGGTTCCACTCGCTAAAGCCGATATAGCGCGCTTTGCCCTGCTGTACCACCTCGGTCAGAGCCGCCATGGTTTCTTCCAGCGGCGTGTTGCTGTCGTAGCGGTGGCACTGGTAGAGGTCGACGTAGTCGGTGCCCAGGCGTTGGAGCGAGGCGTCGATCTGCTTGTGAATTTGCGCCGCCGACAGGCCCTGATCGTCGGGCGACATGGGGAAGAAAACCTTGGTGGCCAGCACGTAGGAACTGCGATCGATGCCCTGCAGCACCTCTCCCAAAAACGATTCGGCAGCCCCGCGCCCGTAGACGTTGGCGGTGTCGATAAAGTTGATGCCGACATCAAACGCCTTGTGCACGCAGGCTTCGGCCTGCTGTCGCTCGACCCCGCCGCCGTAGGTGAGCCAGGAGCCCAGGGCAATTTCTGAAACGGTCAGGTCGCTATCGCCAAGCTGTCGGTATTGCATAGCTGATCTCTGTGGTTGGGTTGCGAGTGGCTGGTTGGGTCGAGGTGCTGGTCGTGCCGTACCGCTGTTTGAGGACACGGCTGCTTGAGGACGAAGAGTGCCGCCATCGACCGGCCCCGTACTGAACTAACACAACCTAATTGATCCGCGTCGGCTCTACATCGACCTTGAGGGGCAACTGTGAAGCGTGGTTCCAATGAGCAGCGAATAGTGCTCTCGCTACTCCAGCTCACAGTTTTGGGGTGGCAGCGTAGAGCCAGCGTTGTAGCGATAAAACTCAGCCAGATCGAGCTTGGCCACCGGAAACAGGGCCGTGCCGCTGTAGCCCGCTAGCTGGCTTTCGCCGTCGAAGTCGAGCATGCGCCCCTGGACCAGCAGGAGATGGCCGCTCGATGGATCCCACGGAGCCAGGGTGTCGCTCGCCAGGCGATCGGGCACCTGTATGTCTTCTATCTCAGAAAAAATCTGCTGGCGGGCAAACCCGCTGACGCTGCTGCCTGTATGGCCATTTCCCTCCTCTATCGACAGCGGGGATTGTCTATCGAGGGAGGGTAGGCTCTATCTCCTGCAAAAGAAAGAGATGATTGCACTGCAAATCTGTCCTAAAGAGGGGGCTCACAGGTAGCCCTATTGCTCCACTCTAAAGGTGGTATTGACTTACTGCACCGAAGCATCGGCTCAGGCAACCGCTGTCGGGCGAGATAAGCAGCGCACTGGGTTAAAAGCTTATCCGAATCCTTGCTTCCATGCTGGTGGGCGGTGCCAGCAAACCAAAGCTTTTGGCGGTCTGTCAGATTGCTATTTGCGGTTTCCGGATAGGCACTAACCAATCCTTTTTTCAGACACAGATCTAGCCGTTAGAGCCTAGTTTTAATGAACTAAGCAAGCCCCATGAAAGCCCTCAAAACGTTTCTTTACTCCACTCGTTCCGCAGACTATTTTGACCATCAAAGCTCTCAAGATCAATACCTGGTTCAGGTACCCGCCCAAGGAAGGGCAGAGTCGCAGGTAAAACCGCCCGATCCAGACAACACCCCTGGTGGGCTCTTAACTGTTCTAGGGTTCTCGACCTTTGCGCTTATATTTTTCGCAATCAAGCGCTTTCAGGCTTCCGAAAAGGTCAAAGACGGCTTAGGGAGTGCTCCTAATCTTCTCTATTCGACCCCCTGTTCGAAGTGCCGTTTTTTCAACAAAAACCCGTATCTTAAGTGCACCGTTCATCCTCAAATGGCGAGCAAAATAGATGCAAAGAACTGCACCGATTTTTGGCCTGTCGACCAAGATGAGTTTCACAAAAAATGGTAAGGCTGTTCTGCCTGCGAGCTTGCAAGCGCAGACGTAAACGACCATTGAGCCTTAGAGAACGCTTGATGCAAGCTATTC
>PYEQ01000819.1 GCA_003017785.1 filamentous cyanobacterium CCP5
TCTGCACGGTGCCCACCGGATCCCTGAGACTGGCTACGTCCCGGACCCCTGCGATCGCTCCCTTCAGCTTTACCGCGTCCAGTTTCAGTCGGCCGTAGAGGGGCTTGGCCAGGTGGGTGGTGATCGCCTGTTCGCAGTCTTGCTGATTAGCGGCAACGATTTTGTCGGCGTTGGCTTCCAGGGCATCAGCGACAGCGGCGATCGCTTGATTCTTCGCCTCAGTGGGCAATATCGCCAGATCCATCGCTGCTTGTCGCGTCTGTCGAGCAATGGCAGTCAAATCAGGGGTGGTTTGAAGGCTATCTGCAGAAGAAACCGTCATGGGCCAAAATCCATCTCAGATCGCAAGTCTAGCAAACAGGGCATCCAGGGGCGATCGCTGATTTTAGGAGCCGCTAAATTGCCTAGTCCACAGGGGCAGTGGAAACCAGGAGGACCTTGAAAATGCTGTCCCTGGCTTGATTAATCGCTAACGATAGGCTGGCAACCTGCCTCAGCTGCCTATCTCAGGGAATCCATTGAATCCAGTCAGATAGCGTCGCAGCAGGGGCAGATCTTCTTTAAGAAACACGATCGCCCGTCCTGAATAGACCACCCCTTGGGGGTTGGCCGCCAGTTCTAACCAGTAGGCATAGCGATCGCCCTCCAGGACTTCTCCCAACAGCACAATCTCTGAATTTGCTGGGGGTGGAGTCTCCGCTGACGGATAGGCGTAGAGCAGCTGTGCCTGCTGATAGTCCGTGTAAACCGCTGGACCATAGATGGCCCGCAGGGATTCTTCGAGGCGATCGCGATCCACCCCATTGACCTGATCAAATAGGGTCAGTTCCTCAGTGCGAATCATTCCCTGACTGCTGAGATCCAGCGGTCCCCTGACTGGAAAGATCGAGGCCTGAAACGTGAACCGTCGGGCCGGAGTAGCCCTGCGAAATACAGTTAGACCCCGGCTAACCGCCGAACCAAGGGTCCCATTGCTCTGTATCCAGGACTCAACCGCAGCGACAGTTTCCCCTGGCAATGCTGCCGCTGGGGAAGCGATCGCTACAGTCCCAGCTAGGACACCGAGTCCTACCCATTGACGGATTCCCATAGTCATAAATCCTATCTGTCTCCCTAATCCTGAAGCGGTCGGCAATTCTCTTGCGGCCCATGTTCTGCCCGACCCGACCAATACAATAGTTATAAGTTATACCAA
Source organism: filamentous cyanobacterium CCP5 (assembly GCA_003017785.1). GTDB lineage: Bacteria > Cyanobacteriota > Cyanobacteriia > Phormidesmidales > Phormidesmidaceae > CCP5. The sequence continues at coordinate 1,196 of PYEQ01000819.1, forward strand.
CCGTTTGCCGTAGCAAAAAAAAGCATGGGATGGAAATCCCATGCGATTACCTAGCTAAAATCGGTGCAGCCCCGGTTTAATACTCCGGTACTGACGGGTCGACCTCGCGGCTCCAAGCCGTGATCCCCCCCTTAACGTTGATGCCCTCGACCCCGGCTTCTTTTAACAGAGCCAGAGCCTTAGCAGAGCGTCCCCCCATTTTGCAATGGGCAATCAGCTTATGGCCGTTGAGCATCTCTTTGATCTGACTGATGCCCTTGCCGTTCTCGATTTCAGGCAGCGGAATCAGCACAGAGCCTGGAATTTTAGCAATTTCATACTCGTTGGGATTGCGCACGTCCACCAGCAGTACGTCTTTATCGCCCCTGTCGAGTACTTGCTTTAGCTCGCCCACGGTCATTTCAGGAATCGCAGAAGCTGCCTCGGCTTCGGCCTGACGGGCCTGGGGAATACCGCAGAACTCTTCATAGTCGATGAGTTGCTCAATCACCGGCCGCACCGGGTTGGGCCGTAGCCTCAGCTCCCGGAAGCTCATGTCGAGGGCATTGTAAAGCAGCAATCGACCGCTGAGGGTCTTACCCTGGCCCAGAATAATCTTGACGGTTTCGGTGGCCTGGATCACGCCGATAATGCCGGGCAGAATCCCCAGCACGCCTCCTTCAGCACAGGAAGGCACCAGCCCCGGCGGCGGCGGCTCCGGATAGAGGTCGCGGTAGTTGGGGCCATCCTGGTAGTTGAAAACCGTCGCCTGCCCCTCAAAGCGGAAAATGGAGCCGTAGACGTTGGGCTTACCCAACAGTACGCAGGCGTCGTTGACCAGGTAGCGGGTGGGGAAGTTATCGGTGCCGTCAACGACAACATCGTAGGGTTCAAAAATATCCAGAGCGTTCTCAGCGCTGAGCCGGGTTTCGTAGAGGTCGACCTGGCAGTGGGGGTTGATTTCGAGAATGCGGCTCTTAGCCGACTCAATTTTGGGCTTGCCCACCCACGACTCGCTGTGGATCACCTGAAGGTGCAGGTTTGACTGATCGACCGTGTCAAAGT
>PYEQ01000820.1 GCA_003017785.1 filamentous cyanobacterium CCP5
CCCAGATCGGCGGCGGCGGGGCGATCAATGGTGACGGTGAGTTCGGGTTTATTGAGTTGGAAGTCGGAGTCGGCATTCACCAGGCTGGGGATCTGGCGGGCCTGGGCTAGCAGCTGATTAGACGAGTCTGCCAGGGTTTCCAAATCAGAGTTTTGCACTACGAACTGCACTGGTTGGCTAAAGCCACCCCCCGGCAGCCCCGACGGGTTAATCGGAATGACGATCGCCTCAGGAATGCCCCCCAGCCGCTGGCGCACCTCATCGACGATCGCCTGCTGGGAGCGATCGCGCGCTCCCCAGGGCCTGAGATTAACGAAGGCAATTCCCTGGTTGACGCTGCCGCCGCCGCCACCGGGGCTAAAGCCGCCGATGGTAAAGTAGCTCTCAATTTCGGGGATTTCGCTGTAGGTCTGCTCCACCTGCTGCATCACCTGGTCGATGTAGTTGATGCTCACTCCCTCCGGGCCGCGCACGATGGTAAAAATCGATCCGCGGTCTTCCGTGGGTAAAAACGCCTGGGGCAGTAGCTGATAGGTGCCGTAGGTGACCACCATTAAGCCTGCAAAGATGCCCACCACCAGCCAGCGTAGCTTCATGCCCCGCCGTAGCACAGCCAAGTAGCCCTGCCTGAGCCAGGTCAAAAAGCGATCGAAGCCGCCGAACAGCCAGTTATTCATCTTGCTGTCGGGCTTGAGGATGCGGGCAGACAGGGCCGGAGCCAGGGTCAGGGCCACAAAGGAGGACAGCACCACCGCCCCCGCCAGGGTCAGAGCAAATTCGGTAAATAGCCGTCCGGTGGTGCCGCTGGCAAACCCCACCGGCAGAAACACCGCAATCAGCACCAGGGTGGTGGCAATTACCGCAAACACTACCTCCGCCACCCCCAGCTTCGCCGCCTTGTAGGGGGCCATCGCATCTTCTTCGATGTGGCGATCGATGTTCTCCAGCACCACGATGGTGTCGTCCACCACCAGGCCGGTAGCCAGGGTGAGGGCAAACAGGGTCAGGGTGTTAACCGAGAAGCCCAGCAGATACATGGCTCCAAACGCCCCAATCAGGGCCACCGGAATCGTCACCCCCGGAATCAGCGTGGCTCGCCAGTCCCGCAGAAACAGGAAAATCACCAGCACTACCAGGGCCACGGCAAACAGCAGCGACTGCCACACCCGGCTGATGGCTACGTCCACAAACAGGGAGTCGTCGGAGGCGATCGCATACTGCATCCCCGCCGGAAACTCCGCCGACAGCTCCTCCATCCGGGTCTTCACTGCATCCGCCACGGCCAGGGTATTCGCATCCGAGAGCTTGATTACCCCCAGCCCCACCGCCGACTCGCCTTTGAAGCGGACAAAGCTGCGGTAGTTTTCGGCCCCGATTTCGGCATAGCCCACGTCCTGCAAACGAATTTGTGCTCCGTCCTCGCTGGTTCGCAACACCAGCTGGTTGTAGGCTTCCGGCGACTCCAGTCGTCCCAGAGTCCGCACCGAAAACTCATTCAGCCGACCCTCGACAATGCCGCTGGGAATGGAGATATTTTGCGATCGCAGCGCCTGCTCCACTTCCAGCACCGTTAGATTTCTAGCGGCTAGCTGCTCCGGATCGATCCACAGCCGCATGGCATAGCGCCTTTCCCCGCCGATCAAAATCCGGCTGACCCCGCCCACCGACTCCAGCTGGTCTACCAGGGTGCGATCGGCGTAGTCGCTCAGCTCTAGGGTGCTAAAGTTTTCGCCGTAGAGGGCAAACCAGATAATTGCCGAGCCACCACCTCCCGACTGCTTTTGAATCACCGGGCTATCGACGCTGTCGGGCAGCTCCCCCAGCACCCGATTCACCCGCCCCCGCACGTCCTGGGCTGCCACGTCCAGGTCGCGATCGAGCTGAAACTCGATGGTGATCTGGCTGCTGCCCTGGCTGCTGGTGGAGGTCATCGTTTCAATCCCATCCACTCCGTTGATCTCGTCTTCGAGAATCTCCGTCACCTCAGTTTCCACAATCTGCGGGTTCGCCCCTGGGTAGACAGTAGAGACACTGACGATCGGCGGCTCAATGTCAGGATATTCCCGCACCGGCAGCCGGGTAAAACTCACCGCTCCAATCAGGATGATCAGCAGAGAGCAGACGGAGGCGAAAACCGGGCGACGGATGAAGAAGTTGGTGAACATGGGAGGTGAGGGGTGAGGAGTAAGGAGTGCCCTTCGACTACGCTCAGGGACCGGGAGAGGGGGAGCAAGGG
>PYEQ01000071.1 GCA_003017785.1 filamentous cyanobacterium CCP5
TAGCTATACAAATCCACTAATGGGAGTGCCGCCTTCAAGGGGAGAGAAAAATACCAATGCCGTTGTGAACTCGGGCGGCTGTACGGGGGCTGCGATTGATTAGTCGTCCCCCTAGGTAAAGACTGGAAGAGCTACCACCGTCTAAGTTGAGAGCGTCTAAACATCCCAGTTGGCCCATGATGTTGGCCATTTCCCCGAGGGTGGGACCACGACCAGTGGGACTCAGATGGGCAGCAACCACTAGCAGGCTGCCTTGGGCGGTTATGCCGATCGCGCTACGTGGGGCAGCTTGAGTGGCAAATGCGGTGCTAAACCCTTCAACCGTGGCATTGAGAACCTGCTGGCCTCGACTGAGTAACAAGGGGCCAGCCGCCATTACCTGGGGCAATGGCTCAAAGCTGCTGGGCAGAGCCTGCTCCGATAGCTGCAGTTGAGTACCTGGAGCCAGTGCCGTAGATGCAGATGTCTGCGATCGCACCGCTAGCAAATAACCATCAGTGGGAATTAGAACGGGCTGAGAACCGGCCGAACCAGGGAATTGCTGGTCTACAACCTGGTTGCCGACAACTTTAATCAGGGTCTCTCCATCGGTGAGGGGACTGTAGGTTAGGCCCCACGCAGGAGTGTAGAGGCTGACGCCTGCTTTAACATAGCCGCTGTTGATGGTTTGAATGGGAAATTGCTGGCCCCTGTTCGTGTTTACGGTTTGGTTGAGGGACAAACGGCTCAGTACAAATTCCCCCTGATCGTTCCAGGCGATCGCCCCCCGCCCTAAAATCGGCCCCGATATCCAGGTGCGATCGCGGCGGATCGCCCCCAGAGGATACTGATTATTACGGTTAAAGAAGCCCCCATTGATGGCGGCGGGTGCCTGCCAGCGCTTGGCCATGTTAATCAGCGGAGTGATTCCGGTGGCCGTGGTGGGATCGCTCCAAATCGGGCGCAGGCTAACCTGCCGAGGGGCAATTTCTAGCCAGTAGATGGGAAAAGATCGTCCTCCCACCGGAAGATACTGCTGTCGCCAGCGGAGGCCTGGAGCCCATAGGATATTTCTAGGCTGCAGATCATCGCGGCGGATATCAATCACCAGGCGATTGGGGCGCGGCAGGGTTGTCACAACCGGTTGAATGCCATCGGGTAGGGTGCCCCGAAGAATAGTTTGCTGTGAACCGGGGACAATCGTTAAAGCTTGCAGTAAATTTCCAGGCAGGGGAGGCTTTGATGTGCTGGGCAGATTGCTGCTAAGGGCGCTGGCAATCTCGGGCCTAGAAGCCGCATTTACGACCACGGTAAATTCACCGGATGCCGCCGTCAGGTTCCAGGCAGAAGCCGCAGTCAAGTCAACTACGATGCGATCGCCCCAAGTCTGCCGTCCTAGCCGCACATTCTGAACAGTACCCACAGGCACGCTCAGCTGTAGTTCAGCGCCGACCGGCTGAATTTGCCACCCCTGGGTTTGGGAAATTGCCGACACGTCGAGGAAACGATATCCTCCCTCTCGCCACGCAACCAGGTCCAAGGGGGTCTGCTGCGGGTCTGAGAACCATTGCACCGGCTGGAGATCGCTATCTGCATTGGGCAGCAGGGTAAAGCCTAAAGCGCTTTCAATCCCGAAGTCGGCGATGCCCAAGCGATCGCCCCGGCGCTGCCAGGGAAAATCGAATCGTTGGCCGTTAAGCAGTACCTGGCTGCCGGAGGCCGCAGGTAAAGGTTGGGCTGAAATCGGACGCTCCCATCCCACCTCCACAGACGCCCAGACCCCAAGCAAAGCCAGTAAAAATCCTAGAATCAACAGGGCGCGGCGCTTTGGCCTCCGATGGATGCCAGTGGATCCCAATTGCTTTAGCCAGCCCATGCTTTTCACCAACTTTCACTTCCTTCTGACTTTTCTCTTTAGGGATCCACTGCTGGCATTGCAAATGCCAATCCTTAGCAAACTGTATGCCTGGAAAACTTTTGAGATCGCCTAGTCCAGCTGTAACTAAATTTAGACCCCCATGATAGGAGAATCCGCGGAGGCTCACCCGGTTCAACCATTTGGTTGGTAGAATCAGGATCCAACTTTGCTCCCATAACGTGGGCACATGCGGGTTGGCGCCATTTAGTCAAGACCGGCTTTGAGCCAACTGTAGCTAGCTTGACAGCAGACACTCGATGACATGGACAGAACGCAGAGCGTCTTCCCCACACCTGAAATAGGCCATTAGCTGCGCAGTTCTGTTCGTAGACGATGGCTTGTGGGCACGAGCCAATCTTTTTATAGTGATCATGAGTCTGGTTTGATGTAGCGCAATACCCCTTTAGGACGGTGGCTTCGCAGACTGGCCTAATTTGTCTTCCACAGTTTTGAAATTTCATCTCCGTCAGATTATTTCAATTTGTTAATCCCCAAACACTGTCCCGTTAGGAAATACGCCTGTGAACACCATTCATTCGTTAGCTGTTCAACCAGAAAATGTCCCCTCTAGCTGGGGACCGCGCTGGCTGGTCGAAGAACGTGACGCCTGCGGCGTAGGTTTTATCGCTAGCCAGCGAGGGCAGGCCAGTCACGAGCTAATTGGCAAGGCGTTAACGGCCTTGGACTGTATGGAGCATCGAGGGGGATGCTGCGCTGATCAAGACTCCGGTGACGGAGCTGGTATCATGACGGCGATTCCTTGGCAGGTGTTGCAGAGCTGGGCCGCTCATCAGGGCAAATCTTTACACCCCGTCCACAGCGGTGTAGCCATGGTGTTCATGCCCCACCATGGGGAGGCGGGCCGGCTGATCCGCGAGACTTTCGAACGCTGTGTTGTGGAGGAGGGGCTGACAGTGGTGGGCTGGCGCCCAGTGCCGGTCAAGCCTGAAGTGTTGGGCCCATTAGCTAGGAAAAATCAGCCCCATATCGAGCAGCTCGTGGTGGTCTCAGATGGACTCAAGGGGGATGAGCTTGAGCGTCAGCTTTATCTTGTCCGTCGTCAAGTTCTTCATGCTATAGAAACCAAGCTCAACGGTGATGAGTCTGTAGCTCCGGATTTGGCAACGGCCCTACAGGAATTTTACGTGTGTTCTTTTTCCGGTAGCACCATCGTTTACAAGGGGATGGTGAGATCGGCTGTGTTGGGGCAGTTTTATGAGGATTTACGCGATCCGGCCTACGTGAGTCCTTTTGTGATTTACCATCGCCGGTTTAGCACCAACACGATGCCCAAATGGCCTTTGGCCCATCCCATGCGACTGGTGGGTCACAACGGGGAAATCAATACCTTGGTCGGCAATATTAACTGGATGATGGCCCGCCAGGCAGAGCTGAGTCACGAGTTTTGGGGCGATCGCGTGGAAGCCCTGAAGCCCATTGTGCGAATTGAAAATAGTGATTCGGCCAATCTCGACAATGTGATGGAGCTTCTGGTGCGCTCTGGGCGCACTCCCCAAGAGGCGTTGATGGTGATGGTGCCCGAAGCCTACAAAAACCAGCCTGAGCTGGCCTCCTATCCGGAGATCGTCGACTTTTATGAGTACTACAGCGGGCTTCAGGAGCCTTGGGATGGTCCGGCCCTGATTGTGTTTAGCGATGGCAAGCAGGTGGGAGCGGCTCTCGATCGCAATGGCCTGCGACCAGCCCGCTATGTGGTTACGAAAGATGGCTACGTAATTGTCTCTTCAGAGGCTGGAGTGGTCGAGATTGATCCCCAAGATGTGCTGGAAAAAGGACGATTGGGGCCTGGCCAGATGATCGCGGTGGACTTGGACAGCCACGAAATTCTCAAGAATTGGGATATTAAGCAGCGGGTAGCTAGTCAGCAGCCCTATGGCGAGTGGCTGAAGCAAAATCGCGTGGAGCTACAGCCTCAACTGTTCTCAGAAGATCAGCTGTTTGAAACTCAAGCATTACTGCAGCAGCAGACGGCCTTTGGCTACACCGCCGAAGACGTTGACATGATTATCCAGGACATGGCGGCCCAGGCTAAGGAGCCAACCTACTGCATGGGTGATGACATTCCCCTAGCGGTCCTCTCTGATAAGCCCCATCTGGTCTACGACTATTTCAAGCAGCGTTTCGCCCAGGTCACTAACCCGGCTATCGATCCCCTACGAGAGCGGCTAGTGATGTCCCTAACCACCCAGCTTGGAGCTCGGGGCAATTTGCTCTATGAACAGCCCGAGTTTGCTCGGCTGCTAAAGCTGGAAAGCCCAGTCATCAACGAGCCAGAACTGGAGCAAATTCACGGGTCTCGATTCGAAACAGCTACCCTATCTACCCTGTATGACATCACCGACGGCCCCGCCGGACTCAGGCAGGCGGTGGAGAATCTGTGCGCCCAGGCTGATGCAGCGGTAAAGGCAGGGGCCGAAATTCTAGTGCTGAGCGATCGCGTGTCTCTGGCCGGAAACCCCACCCAGCTAGCGGCTGAAACCAGCTACATCCCGCCGTTGCTGGCAGTCGGCGCAGTGCACCACCATCTGATTCGCAACGGCTTGAGAATGCGGGCTTCTCTGATAGTCGATACGGCCCAGTGTTGGAGTACCCACCACTTTGCCTGCCTGTTGGGCTATGGAGCCAGTGCAGTTTGTCCCTATCTGGCCCTAGAGTCGGTCCGCCACTGGTGGGCTGATGCCAAGACACAAAAACTGATGGAAACCGGCAAGCTGCCGGTGTCGACTTTGAACGGAGCCCAGGATAACTACCGTCAGGCCGTGGAGGCAGGTCTGCTGAAGATTCTCTCTAAAATGGGCATTTCGCTGCTCTCCAGCTACCAGGGAGCACAAATCTTTGAGGCCATTGGAATTGGGGCTGATCTTCTGAATCTAGCCTTTCGGGGTACGACTTCTCGATTGGGTGGCATTAGCATCGCCGATTTGGCCCAGGAAACTATCAGCTTCCACCAGCGAGCATTTCCTGAGCTATCCGCTAAGAAGCTACAAAATATGGGTTTCGTGCAGGCTCGCCCCAGTGGGGAGTATCACATGAACAACCCGGCCATGACCAAGCTGCTGCACAAGGCCCTAGAGAGCAAGCAGCATGACCACTATGAGCTGTATCAGGCCCAGCTGGCTAACCGGCCACTCACTGCCCTGCGGGATTTGCTGGAGTTCGAGAGCGATCGCCAGCCCATTGCCCTCGAGGCAGTAGAGCCAGCGGAAGCGATCATGCAGCGATTCTGCACGGGAGGAATGTCCCTGGGAGCTCTGTCTCGGGAGGCCCATGAGGTGCTGGCGATCGCCATGAACCGGATTGGGGGCAAGTCTAACTCCGGTGAGGGAGGAGAAGACGACACCCGCTTCAAAGTGCTCTCCGATGTCGATGAGCAGGGCCGCTCTGGCCTGTTTCCCCACCTGCGGGGGCTGAAAAATGGCGACACTGCCAGCTCTGCCATCAAGCAGGTGGCCTCTGGCCGCTTTGGGGTGACGCCAGAATACTTGATGAATGCCAAGCAGATCGAAATCAAGGTGGCCCAGGGGGCCAAGCCCGGCGAGGGTGGCCAGCTACCTGGCAAGAAAGTCAGCGAGTATATTGCCACTTTGCGGAAATCCAAGCCCGGTGTGACCCTGATTTCGCCGCCCCCTCATCACGACATCTACTCCATTGAAGATCTGGCCCAGCTGATTTTTGACCTGCACCAGATCAATCCCGAGGCAGGGGTTTCGGTGAAGCTGGTGTCAGAAATTGGCATCGGTACGGTGGCGGCAGGCGTGGCCAAGGCCAATGCCGATGTTATTCAGATCTCCGGCCATGACGGCGGCACTGGCGCTTCTCCCTTGAGCTCCATTAAGCACGCTGGAGTGCCCTGGGAGCTGGGCCTGACCGAGGTCCATCAGGTGCTGATGGCGAATGAGCTGCGCGATCGCGTCACCCTTCGGGTCGATGGGGGGCTCAAGACCGGTTGGGATGTGATTATGGGGGCTCTAATGGGAGCCGAAGAGTTTGGCTTTGGCTCCATTGCCATGATTGCTGAAGGCTGTATCATGGCCCGGGTCTGCCACACCAACAACTGCCCGGTGGGGGTCGCCAGCCAGAAGGAAGAACTGCGTAAGCGCTTCACCGGTATTCCTGAGCATGTGGTGAACTTCTTCTTCTTTATTGCCGAGGAAGTGAGATCGGTGCTGGCCCGATTGGGCTATCGCTCCCTGTCTGAGCTGACCGGTCGCGCCGACTTGCTCAAGCCCCGGCCGAATATCACCCTAACTAAGACAGCGGCGCTAGATCTCTCGGTGCTGACCAATCTGCCAGATGTGCGCGCTGATCGCGGCTGGCTGGATCATGGGCCTGTTCACAGCAACGGCCCGGTGCTAGATGACCAACTGCTGGCAGATGCTGACATTCAAGCGGCGATCGCCAATCAGGGCAGCGTCGAGAAGACCTTCTCCCTGGTAAACACCGACCGTACCGTCGGGGCCCGGGTGGCCGGGGAGATCGCCAAACGCTATGGTAATTCTGGCTTTGAAGGACAGCTCAATCTGAGCTTTACCGGCAGCGCCGGTCAGAGCTTTGGCGCCTTTAACCTGCCAGGGATGGTGCTTACCTTAGAAGGGGAAGCCAACGACTACGTAGGCAAGGGCATGCATGGTGGCGAGCTGATTATTAAGCCCCCTGCCAATGCCGCCTACGAGCCTGCTGAGAACGTGATCGTTGGCAACACCTGCCTCTACGGCGCCACCGGTGGCACCCTGTTTGCCCTAGGTCAAGCTGGGGAGCGCTTCGCAGTGCGTAACTCCAAGGGCCAGGCCGTCATCGAAGGGGCCGGCGACCACTGCTGTGAATACATGACCGGCGGCACGATCGTGGCTCTGGGCAAGGTTGGGCGCAATGTCGGTGCCGGTATGACCGGGGGCTTAGCCTACTTCCTGGATGAAGACGGCAGCTTCCCCACTAAGGTCAATCCGGAAATCGTCAAGGTGCAGCGTGTCCTCACTGAGGCTGGCGAGGCCCAGCTCAAGGGGCTGATTGAGGCCCATGCTGCCCACACCGGTAGCCAGAAAGCCCAGCGAATTCTGGAGGATTGGAATGCCTACCTGCCTCAGTTCTGGCAGGTGGTTCCCCCTTCCGAGGCGCAGTCGCCGGAAACCGACCCAGAAGCCGTCAAGGCAAAGGTGCTCAGCGCCGCCCAGTAGGTCGTTCGCGATGTTTGACTCAGCGGCCCCGACAAAAGCCGGGGCCGCTGACATTTGGAGCATTCCCTAGAACATTGTTAGCGTGAGCGACTTGCCGGATGAATCGATATCTGATCAACGCAGGCACTTACCTGCTAGCCACCCTTGGCGCTAACTACAGCGCCGCCTGGTTTATTCCGCTGCCAGTTTTTGGCCAGGTGGCCGTTGGCACGTTTATTTTTGGCATTACCTTTACCCAGCGCGATCGCCTCCACTCCGCCGGGCGACCATGGGTATATGGAACGATTGCGATCGCAGCGCTGGCTAATGTGCTGATGAGTGCTCTGTTGGACGTACCAATGCGAATTATTGGGGCCAGCTTTTTAGCCATTGTGCTGGCAGAAACCGCTGACACCGAAATCTATCAAAAGCTGCTGCCCTATCCCTGGCTGCTGCGGGTGGCTGGTAGTAATGCGGTCTCTGTGCCACTGGATACGCTGCTGTTTACCCTAGTTGCTTTCGGGGGCGTGCTATCGACTTCTGCCATGGTGGCGCTGCTGTTCGGAGAGATCCTGGTGAAATATTTAATCGGTGCCCTGGTCGCCCTGTGGCGTAATGGTCGATTTGTCTGGCAGGAATCCCTGGGAGACTGAGGGTCAGTCTAGCTGGTTTATTGGCTTCAACTGCCACACCCTGAGGTTGACCCCTAAAAGTTTCGCTTACCCTGGAAGCATGGAGCAGCCATCTATCCAAGGGAGGAAGCAGGGCGGTGATCACCCAGGAATTTCATCTGTCGATTACGCCACTGGGCGGAGACAGCTATTTGCTGCGCACCGAAGACGTGGCTTTGGGGGTTCCCCTGGCGGAAATTCAGGTGGACTGGCCGGTAGCAGAATGGCTTGATCAGAGCACCCACTGGTATAACGATCCCCTGGCTACCCTGTTGAGTGCCGGGGGGGCTCCCGGAAGCGAACCGGCAAACCGCCTGCTGCTTGGCAAGATCCTGGGGGAAGCAATTTTTCAAGGTCGGCTGCGGGACAGTTGGCTATCCGCCCAGAGCGTCGCCCAGTATAGCCGCAAGATTCTACGGTTACGGGTTGGGTTTAAGGACAGCCGCCTGCAACGCCTCCCCTGGGAGCTGCTTTACGACAGCGATCGCCCCCTCGCCACCGGAGCCGACCTGACCTTTGCCCGTTATGTCATCGGGCCCGGGATCGGTGAGTTTGCTGAACCCCTCCCCACTGCCGATCAGGCCTTACGGATCCTGATGGTTATTTCTACCCCTAACGACCAGGAACGCCTAGCGCTGCGCCAAGAAGTAGAACACCTTCAAGCCGACCTGCCCGCGGCGGCGCCTGGCGCGATCGCCACTCCTAACATCACCATTGAGCTAACGATTTTGGAACAGCCCGGTCGAGCAGAGCTGGTCAGCACCCTTGAGCAGGGGCAGTTTCAAGTCTTCCACTACGCTGGCCATAGCGAAGTCAGTGACACCGGTGGCGACCTGTACCTGGTCAGCGCTGAGACGGGGCTGACGGAGCGTCTGGCTGGGGAAGATTTAGCCGGTTTGCTTGTCAACAACCACATTCGTCTGGCGGTACTGAATTCCTGCCGGGGAGCCTACACCGCCAGGGACGACGCCGAAACCGGTTGGAGAGATCAAAACCTGGTGCAGGCCTTAGTCAACCGGGGCGTGCCCGGTGTCATCGCCATGGCAGAACGGATTCCTGATCATGTAGCGGCGACCTTCACCCAGCTGTTCTATCGCAACCTGAGACGGGGCTACCCCATCGATCTGAGTTTGAGTCGTACTCGCCAGGGGTTAGTGTCGGCTTTTGGATCAGACCAGGTTTACTGGATGCTGCCTATTCTGTACCTCCATCCGGCGTTTGATGGCTATCTCTATGAGGCCGATCAGCGGTTAGAGACCCTCGACCCATGGCTGCTCAGCGAAGAAGAGCTGGATCTGAGCAGCGAGGTATTTACCCAGGGGACTGACGCAATGGAGGCCGATGAAACTGCTGAGCTGATGGCTTTTCTGGAGGCAAATGACGGCTCTAACTACGATGAAGATGCAGCCGTCGTGACTGGGCTCTTGCAGCAGCTCTTTGAACAAAGACTCTCCGAGTCAACCCTGCCACAGTCCCGGCCCGCACCGCCTTCAGAAATCATTAACACAGAGCCTTCTCCCTCGTCCGCTCAGCCCCTCACCGCCACCGAGTCAAACTCAACGCCTGCGACCAATTTGAAGTCTTCTCCTAAACCGGCATCCGGGCTGAAACTGTCTCGGGGCCTAGCAGCAGGCATCGGTGCGGGCGGAGCCATCCTGGGGCTAACCGCCTTATTTTTAACTGTTGACTTGGCTCCTAGAAGCTCGGTCAACCGTTCTGCAACCAGTCGTGAAGGAGATGTCACGATCTCTGACAGTGAGATTGGCGATAATTCTCTGGTAATCAATGCGATCGCCGCCCTCAACCAGGGCAATACGGAAACGACCCTCGATTTGGGCGAAACTCTGCTAGACCAGGGAAATCTTCAAGACGTCGAGACCATTTTTCTCCGGGCCAACCCGACCCAGCGGCAAAACGATCCCTATGTGGCCTATCTGGAGGGACGCTGGCACTGGCAAAACCTGGTCCAGGGCACCTCGAGTGCGGAGGATGCCATGCGGGCCTGGCACAGGTCTACTGAAGCTCATCACAACTTCGTACCCGCCTGGGTGGGACTGGGATTCGCCCAATACAAGCAGGGTGAACTTGAAGCCGCGATCGAGACTTGGCAAGAAGCGATTGTCCTTGACAGGGATAATCTACGGGATCTGACCGGTAATCCTCAGGTCGGTCAGTCGATTACAGTCAACGCTTACGCTGGTCTAGCGATGGCCTATCGCCGCCTCAGCCAGATGTCAGTCGATCCGCAGGAGCAGGCTGATTTACTCCAGAAAGCCGATGACTATTTTGAGCAGGCAATCTCCTTAGATTCTGCCCTGCTCAAGCCCTATCTAGTTAGCTGGCTCTGGACACCGGTAGTCGCCGACTGGGAAGAAACCATTGAGGTCCTTAGCCTTGTCCCCTGAAACAGCCCGACGACTCAGTTTCTTGCTTCGTCGGCCCGTGCTCAGCCTCCCCCTCTCATTTCCGTTGCTGGTGCCGGGCCTGCTGACGGGCGCGCTTTTCAGGGGTCTGTTCTGCCCAGCAGTGGGGGCAGGAAATACCTGATTCGTAAGTATCAGCGGCCTTATCCTCGGGGCTAATGGGATGGCCACAGGCCACACATAGCTCATAGCTTCCTGGTTCTAGGCCATGGCCCACTGCTACCCGTTCGTCGAAGACAAAGCACTCTCCCTGCCAGTGGCTCTCGTCCTCAGGAATAGTTTCTAAGTATTTGAGAATGCCTCCCCGGAGATGATAAACCTGTTCGAACCCCTGGCTGAGCAGATAGGCGGTGGCTTTCTCACAACGGATCCCGCCGGTACAAAACATGGCCACCCGGCGATGGTTCTGGGGATTGAGATGGCGCTGCACGTAGTCAGGAAATTCCCGAAAGGACTGGGTTTGAGGATTGACGGCCCCTGCGAAGGAGCCAATTTTGACCTCGTAGTCGTTACGGGTGTCAATGACTAGCACCTCCGGATCGGCGATCGCCTGATTCCACTCCTCGGGAGTCAGGTAGGTGCCTACCTGCACCGTCGGGTCGGCAGTGGGCTGATTCAGGGTGACGATTTCTGACTTCAGCTTCACTTTCAGGCGTTGAAAGGGCTGGGCCCTAGCCGTTGACCATTTTGGTTCCATATCAGCCAGGCGAGGATCCGATCGCAGGTAGTCGAGCACTTGATCAATCCCTTGCTGCGATCCGGCTAGGGTCCCATTGATGCCCTCAGGGGCAAGCAGAATCGTGCCTCTAAGATCGGCAGCCCAGCAGCGATCAAGCAGGGGCGATCGCCAGGTGTCACAGTCGGGCAGGGCAACAAATTTATAGAATGCGGCAACCGTCCAAATCATGCCTTAACTCCATACATCCATGGCGGCTCGATGCAGCAGAGAATGGCGAAAAATTAAATCCTCTAGGCAGTCTCCATAGCCGCCGCCAATCACACTGGCCACCGGATAACCAGCCTTCAGGCAGGTCTGCAGCACCAGAGTTTCCCGCTGATAAAGCCCCTCATTGCTCATTGCTAGCTTACCTAGGCGATCGGCCTTATGGGTATCCACCCCGGCATCGTAGAGAACGAGATCAGGGCGCACCTGGCTGAGCAAATCCGGCAGGTTACGCCCCAGACAGGCCAGATAGGCCTCATCCTCCATGCCCTCGGGCAGGGGCACATCCCAATCGCTCTGCTGCTTTGTCCCGGGAAAGTTAACGGCGCAGTGCATGGAGAAGGTAAATACCCTGGGATCATCGCGAAAAGTCCAGGCGGTGCCATCCCCCTGGTGTACGTCTAGATCAATAATTAATATCTTCTGAACCAGTTCCTGGGCCAGCAGCACCCTGGCCGTCACTGCCAGGTCGTTAAAAATACAAAATCCTGATCCATAGTCTGGAAAAGCATGGTGGGTTCCCCCGGCCGTATTGCAGGCTAGTCCGTGCTTGAGGGCTAGCTTGGCTGTCAAAATCGTACCCCCCACCGCCGTACAGGTGCGTCGCACCAGGGCCGGGCTCCAGGGTAGGCCAATGCGCCGCTGAGCCTTAGCATCTAATGTCCCCTGGCAATAGGCCGTCACATAGCTGGGACTGTGCACCAGCTGTAGCCAGTCTAAGGACGGTGGGCCCGGCTGATAAAGCTGGTCTGGTGTAATCACACCAGACCAGAGCAAATGATCCACCAGGCCCTTGAATTTCTCCATGGGAAACCGATGCCCAGGCGGCAACGGCACGACATAGTCGGGATGATAGACGACAGGCAGGCTCAAGGGCTACAGCAGCGAGGAAAGGGAGCGACGCTGACGCAGATCAAGATTATCGGCCAGACTCGCTTCGTCCCAGTCGAGGGGATGGGACTGGTCGACAGGCACGATTGAGACCTTATGGGCTAAATTGCCCCTGATCAGCGGCGGCTGGGCGACTGTAGACCGTTTCAACGCCCCTTTCTGAACGAGACTATGAGGGGCTTGAGAAGAGGGCTGGGG
>PYEQ01000821.1 GCA_003017785.1 filamentous cyanobacterium CCP5
GCCCTGGGGTATTGGCGGGGCTAAGTGGAAGGCCGATACCACCGAGCGAGCTGCCGCCTGGGAGCTTTACATTGAGCTAGTCACCCGCGTTGCCGTGCAGCCCCTCGATGCCGATGCCGGTTTGGTAAGAGAAGCGCTCAACTCGCTCTACAGCCTGTTTGGCTCTACGCGAGAGATTTTACGCACTGCTGGTCCCAAGGTCGGAGCCTCTAAGGAGTCGGTGGGGGGTATTGCGATCGCCGTGCTCAAAAACGGCCTACGGCCCTTCATGTCTAAATGGCACCCAAGTTTGCAGGAGTGGGAAGCCCAAAAGCCCCAGGGCGTCAGCGCCGTTGCCCACGAAAAGGGTTGGGAGCTAGAGCCCACCCTGCGCCAAGAACTCAGTCAACTCAGAATCGGTCTCGAAGCCTACGCCTGCGCTCTGGCCGACATTGCTGGCGTAGAGCACTAGCAATCTCAGTATATCGCTCCCATCAGCCTAAAAAAATCACTCAAATTCGATTAAGTATCGAGAAAATACTCAGTACACAATATGAAGTTCCCAATAAGATAGAAGCCTGAGGTGCACACCCCTGAGCTTATTTTTCCTCCTTTGGCCCTTTAGGAGTGAGGTCAAAACGATAACCAGCGATCGCGGGGGTAAGTCAAACGACTTTACAACTCTGATCGCTCCGTTACAATAGCTGGGTATTTTAGTAGGTAAACGTCTGGCGCTTCCGTAGAACTGCCCATGACGTTTGCTGGCCTTTACATGGCCAATGGAGCACCCCCGTTTTCCTGTCTGTAGGCTGTCCTCATCAGGCGCTTGGAATTGATTTAGGTCTACACGTTTGCTGTTGCTGTAAGGCTAATGCCTCCTAACTGGGCCTTACCCCACGCGAGTTATCGGTTTTGTTGTTTGGCACGTTGGTCTTAGAAACATGAGTCGTCATCTACTACGACAAGCTTTGCGGCTTCCTCAAGCAGCAGTTAAGCGTTTGGTTACCGGGCTGCTACAACTTGTGCTTTTAGCCAACCGACCGGCCCGCTTAGCCCGGTCGGGTTTTGTCCTGCCGACCACGGTGTTGCTGGTGCTGATGGTGGTGCTTACCGCTACCGCGCTCACCTATCGCTCCTTCACCCGTAGCGATATGGCCATCTCCCAACGTGAGCAGCAGGTTATCTCTAATGCTGCAACCCCTGCGATCGATCGGGCTAAGGCCAAAATTGAGTTTTTGTTTCGAACCGATAACCGCTTTCCTAGTGGGGTGCCGGCCAGCGACATTCTGGCCGATCTCATGCTCGTCACCAACACCTACGCAGGCTATACAAACCGGGTTACACGCTTGCCGGGTGCTAACGACCCTTACACCCTCCCCGATGAAACTCGGGTTGATATTAACGGCGATGGTGTTTTAGACAATGCCTGGTCATTTAATACCGACCTCAATGGCGATGGTGCTGTTGCCGCTCAGGAACTAGTGGTCTACTCCATTCTGGTTGATGACCAGGGACCTAGACTACAAACTACGACTAGGCTTGACGGCCCTGTCAATCAAGCTAAGGCCGATGCCTTGGTAACTCGTACGGGGCCTCTCGCGACTACCGAAGCTAGCGCATCCTGTGCAGGTGCACTAGCAGAGGGTGGTTGGCAGGTAGTTCAGCAGGGCAACAACTCTACTCTGCAAAAGAACTTTCAGGTCAATGCCTTTGTGGCCAATCTTAACGACGCCAACCGCACCTTTGAGACCCTCGAATTTCAGCAGTCTCGCACCGCTGCCCGAGCTAACAAATGGGGAGCCTGGTTCCGCTACGACTTGGATATTTCTCCCGGTCCAGAATTTAACTGGAATGGGGCCATGCACACTGATGGAAACCTTTTCACCATTAGCAATGGCTACCGCTCCCACATGATTAGCTCCCACAACTCTTGTCTCTATGGCCAAGAGTCCTCAGAAATCTCGCTCTCTGAAATTGACCTCAATGGTGACGGTGTAGGCACTCCTGGCACGGTTGTGGGCGGTCAGCAAGAGTTCCAAGGCCAAGCCGTTAGGGGAACTCTCCGCTTTGACAATACGACTGATGGCACTAATCCCCGCATTCACGTGTGGAACGGGGCGGGAGTTGCTGCTAGGGTAAACCTTGACCTGACGAACGCCCGTGACTCTGTTAGAACTAGCGCTGCTAACAACAACGCTCGGCCTTCGGACATCGCGATGAATCCGATGCTGCTGTTCACTCGCGATATCGCGCAG